>NZ_JBTUOC010000033.1:0-70069 GCF_058345725.1 Simiduia sp.
GCTCTTGGGCGGCTATGGTCACAAGCTCGATGACGCGCCTCCGAACTCTTGGTGGATGGCGATGCAACAGCGCTACGATCACTATGTGGCGGGCTTTGTGAAACCGTTTTTGGAAGACGTCTTTTTACAGGTTGATCACCAATTGGTGTTGGTGGATTTATTGGGCAGTCTGGGCCAGGGGCGGCAGAGCCTGGATGAGTTGCGGCGTTCGCTAGCGCGGGTGTTGCAGTTGTTCAGCTACGGCCAGAACGGTTGGCTGGATAAACTGTTGGCGCCTAAAGTGGAGCAGCTCACATTCATTGCGACCAAGCTCGATTGCGTGCTGCCGCAGCAGCGCGCGCAGATGGCCGATCTGATGCGAGCGCTGGTGGCCGAATCGGTGCAGGCGGCGCGCTTTGAATCGACCCAGGTTGATCACTTGGAGTTAGCGGCGGTGGCCTGTACGCAGTTGGGTAGCAGGCAGGGCGAGCCGGCGTTAGTCGTAAATGCTGGCGCCGACGCCGCCTGGCTCCAGCACCCCACGCTGCCCAGGGGCTGGCCCACCGATAGCGACTGGCGGGCTTTAAACGGCTGGCAACCCCCCAAGCTGCAACCGCCCACCTTGCTGCCGCCCTCGCAGCAGACTTGGCCGCAAATCAATATGGCGCAATTGTGCCAGCAACTGCTGAAGGAGTCCCTGGAGTGAAACCGACCTCTGGCCGCGAGCAATCCGGCGGTACTGACCGCACCAATACTGGTACCGAGAGCCCCTGGCTGGTGCCTTTGTCGGACGCCGAAAAAAGAAACCTGCAGCTGGTCGAGCCAGCGCCGGATATCGCAGATACCGACAGCTGGCAATCCCAGGCTCCCGCAGGCTTTAACCTGCTGGCCTGGGGAGGTATAGCCAAAGCACTAGGGGCTTTTGTACTGGCATTTGCGGCCTTGCAAACGGCGCTGATGGTGACTGGTGCCTGGTCGATTCACTGGCTGCTGGGTGCGTTGGCCGCTGTCCTTGTGGGCGTGCCGGGGGCGTGGCTGGTGCGTGGGCTCTGGCGCGCACGCCGCAACAGCCAGCGCATTGATCAATTGGCCAAGCTGCGGGCGCAGGCCGACGTGCTGGCGGCGGGGGGCGAAGGCTACGATCGCTACCGGCAGGGAGTACTGGCATTGGCGCCCTCACTGCAATCGGTGTTTGATGCACAACCCGCGCGCTTGGGCGACTACGCCAACAACACTGAGCGTCTGCAGGATCTGGATCGAGAGCTGGCCCAGAGCTGCGACGGGGTGGCTCATCGGGCATTGGTGGTCGCCACCCGGCGCAGTGCCATCTCGGTGGCTGCCAGCCCGTTTCTAGCGTTGGATGTGTTTATGGTGCTCGCCGGCAATCTAACCCTGGTGGCGAGGATTGCAGCGGCTTATGGCCTGCCGGCCAGCCCGTTTCTGGCCGCGAAGTTGTTGGTGCAAGTGTATCGGCAAATTGCTGCGCTGGGCGCCATTGAGCTGGGAACCGAGCTGGCCGGCGAGACGCTGTCGCACGCTGTGCTCACCCGTTTGTCGGGGCGTGTGGCGCAGGGCTTTTCCGCCGGCTTGTACACCTACCGCATTGGGGTGCAGGCCATGGCTCTGTGCCGGCCTCTGGCATTTAGCGAGGCCACTAAGCCGCGCCCGGGCTCCGTGTTTAAAGACTTGTTCAAGCAGCTCGAAGCGGATGACGGAATTTCTTAGGGCTGGTATGAAGTCACCGATATTCTGATTATTGTCGGTGTTTCTTTGCTGAAAATGACGGTTCTAGGGCAGATATAGGCACAAAACTTTATCTCTCAGCCCCTATACTGGAAAGCAGTAATGTCAGTATTTGCCCCTTCCAGGAGTTGTTATGACCCAGCAGGAAATCATCGCCAGCCTGCCTTCGCACCTGCGCCAGTTTGTGAAAGTTCAGGACTACAACCAATACACGCCTCGCGATCACGCAGTCTGGCGCTTTTTGTTACTGGCGCTGGCCAAGCACCTGGCAGAGCACGCCCACCCGGTTTATCTGGAGGGGCTGCGCAAAACTGGTATTAGTTTGGATCACATTCCCTCCATCGATGACATGAACCAGTGTTTGGAGAAAATTGGCTGGCAGGCCGTAGTGGTCGACGGCTTTATCCCGCCGGCCATTTTTATGGAATTTCAGGCCCGCAAGATTTTGGTGATTGCCTTGGATATGCGTGCGGTGGATCACATGCTGTACACCCCGGCGCCAGACATTGTGCACGAGTCGGCCGGCCATGCACCGTTTATCGTGGATGTGGATTACGCCGAGTTTCTCCAGCGGTTTGGCGAAGTGGGTATGAAGGCGCTGTCCACCGCTAGCGATTACGCCGTCTACGAAGCCATTCGCACACTGAGTATCGTTAAAGAGTGCACCCGCTCCAGTGCCGAGGATATTGCCGCCGCCGAAGCCGCCTTGACGGCCGCCTTAGAACATAATGCCGCCGAGGCGCCATCGGAGGCCAGCCTGCTGTCGCGGCTGCACTGGTGGACGGTGGAGTACGGGTTGGTGGGCGAGTTGGACGACTACAAAATCTACGGCGCCGGTCTACTGTCGTCGTTGGGCGAGGGTGTCAATTGCCTGGACGACAGCCGAGTGCGCAAACTGCCTTTGACCGTCGATGCCATCAATACACCCTACGACATTACCCGCGAGCAGCCCCAGTTGTTTGTTACCAAGAGCTGTAAGCATTTAACCCAGGTGCTGGAAGCCTTTGCCGATGGCATGGCCTTTCGCCGGGGCGGAGCTGCGTCGTTGCGCAAGGCCATCGCCTGCAAAACCGTGAGTACGGCGGTGTATAACAGCGGACTTCAGGTGAGCGGCAAATGGGTGCGCGGCCTCACCGACGCCATGGACAACCTCATCTACGTGGGTACCGAGGGGCCCACACAACTGGCTTGGGGCAACCGCGAATTACACGGCCACGGAATCGACTATCACGCGCAAGGTTTTGGATCGCCCGTGGGCAACATCAAGGATTTGCCGCGCTGCCTGTCTGAATACACCATGGATGAGTTGAAAAGTGCGGGTATCCGCGTGGGCGAGCGGGTGGTGCTGGACTTTGTGTCGGGCGTGCATGTGGAGGGTGTACTCGATCACGTGGAGCGACGAGACCACAAAAATATTTTGTTTTCGTTCAGCGACTGTCGCGTAGTGGCGCCCATGCGCGCCAATGGCCAACCGGGCGACACCTTGTTCGATCCCAGTTGGGGCCAGTACGACATGGCGGTGGGTGAGCGTATTACCAGCGTGTACGGCGGCACCGCCGACAAAGACCGCTACCGCCTGTACCAACAGCCGCCCGCCACTGAAACGCTGCGGCCCAGCTACACGGCCCAAGAGCAGGCAGTTTTCGCCCTGTACCAGCAGCTGCGCGACGCCCGTGAACAGCGGCCTATCAGCGCGGATTGGCTCCAGCAATTTTACCTCCAATTGCATGAGCACCCTAAAGAATGGCTGCTACGCTTTGAATGTTTAGAGCTAGCCAGTGGCGAGCTGGCCCAGCAGCTTCGTCGCGAGTTAGAGGATCTTCGCGGGCTATCTGCAGAGCACAATCAGCTGATTCAAACAGGTCTGTCCCGATTGAGTTAGCCCCGGGGTATCAGACATGGGCAGTAAAGCGGTGGGCGTATTGGCGGTGCTTTGGCTTACCTTGGGGCTGGCCCCGCGCGCCTGGAGTGAACCGGACACTGCTCGGGTGGTGGTCTATCCTCAGTCGCAACAAGATTGGCGCGCCCAATATCCGGTGAAACTCCTGCAACGGGCGCTGCAACTGAGTGGCGAAAATTACATAATCCAGCCCAGCGCCCGGGCGTCGCCTAAAGCCCGTAATTTCTCCAATTTAGCGCGTCGGCGCGGTGTTGATGTGGTGTGGAGCATGACCAGCCGCGATCGCGAACAACAGCACCGAGCGATTCGCATTCCGCTACACAAAGGTTTGATGGGGAATCGGCTGGCACTGATTCGCACCCGTGAGCCCAACCTGTTGGCAGACGTACACAACCTGGCGCAACTATCCACCTACAGCGTCGGGCAATTGTACGCCTGGACGGATACCCAAATTCTCACGCACAACGGCCTGACAGTGGTACCCGGCAGTTCCTATGCGTCGCTGTTTCGCATGTTGGCTGCGGGGCGATTTGATGTCTTTCCCCGCTCAGTCACAGAGGTTGGCGATGAGCTAAAACGCTACGGCAATCGAGAACTGATGCTGGATCAAAACCTGCTGATTCAGTACCCAGCGGCGCTGTATTTCTTTGTCAATCGCCAAGATGAATCGCTGGCTCTGGCCATTGAGCGCGGGCTTGAAATCCTCTTGGCCAGTGGCGAATTCGACGCCATTTTTCACGCCCACTTTGGCGAACTTATCGCGTCGCTAGGATTGGCGCAACGACGGGTGATTTTACTGGAAAACCCGTTGTTGCCCGACGACACCCCACTGTGTCGCAAAGCTTTGTGGTGGTGGGATATGTGCCCGGAAAAGGACGGAGTGGGCAACCAACCCTAACAAGCCGCGGCTTGTTAGGGCTTAGGTTTCTAAATGCTTTGGCGCGGTTAATACCAGAAAGACACAAAAATACGCAGTACGTGGGCGTTGAGGGCGTAGGGGTCCTCTTGGCCGGGCGCCACTGGGTCGTCGGTAAAGCGAGCGTCGGATTGGCGCGCGTCGCGGAAGGTCTCGTAGTCCAGCATCATGTAGTCCCAGTAGACGTTGGCCGTGGTGCGGTCGAACCAGGATAGCCAGCCAGCGCGCACCTCGTAGGTCACGCCCAGGCCGATATTGGTATTGGTGTACTGGCTGAGCTCCTTATCGCGCGCGCGGAAGTTGGTGGCCTCTTTGAAGTCAAACAGGTCGGCGTAAAAATCGGCGGCCTTGGTTTGGTTGTATTGGCGGTATTTGGCTTCAAGTAGCCATTGATCGGCGATGGGGTGTACGTATTTGAGCTCCCAGTTGTGGGCTTTAATACCCCAACTGTCCTGGTAGGCGCGCGCTTCAAATTTGACGGCGGCGCGGTAGGGCAGGTAGTACTTTGCCCGCAGGGCCACTGCATCGCTGTTGCGCGTGCGTGGGTAGAGCTCGCTTTCGTTGCTGGCCGAGGCGCAGTTACTGGCGTCGCCCTGTACGCAGTAGCGCACGCTGCGGTAGGGATTATTTAAAAAGCCCTCGTCGATGACCGATTCAAAATTCAGCCCGGCAATCATGTCTTTGGTAATGACCTGCGAGTAGCTCAAGTTGTAGCGGGTGCGTTTGGCCTCGTCCTCAAATTCGTCATCGCCGTTGCGGCGCACCACGTCGTCGCCAAAGGAAACGCCCAGCCCGAGGGTGCTTAGGTCGCCAAAGAAATCCTGGCTGATGCCAAAGCCGTAGGTGGTAGCGTCGTAGTCATTTTCTTTGGATTGGGTGGCGCCCAGGCTCATGGTGGTCTTACCCACCAGATAATCGACACCCAGCGAAGTTTGGGTGCGCTCTTCGGTATAGGCACTGGCGGTGGTTTCCACGTCGATGGAGGCGCTGGAGACCATGTCTACATAATAGTTGCCGTAGATTGAAACTGTATCGGCAAATTGCTTGCGCACCAGTACCGAGGGGCCGGTAATCTCGGCGCCGCCGCCGTCGTAGCCGTGGTACAGCACATCAATGCGGTCTTCAGGTAAAACGGCGGCCTGGGCCATTAACGGCGCGAGCAATAGCGCGCCGAACAGGGCGGGCTTTTTTATGTGCGCAAGGTATCTAGTTACAGCCACATCCGCCTCCCGAACCGCCTTCGGCCCCGCGCGCGGCCTCGCGCGCTTCGTATACGTGGTTGAGGTATTGCGTGGCTACTGGGTCGCGATCCATGGCCATAATGGGGTCGGCTAAATGTTGGCGCTCATAGGGTTTAACCCAGGGTTCAACACTGCTACAAGCCACCGCCAGGGGCGCCAGACAGGCAAGCACTAGTTTTCTCATTCGCGAATCAGCTCTTTGATCTGCTTTTTGTAATCTTTTTCGTAGCCGGGTTTGTAGCCGCGGTGCAGGTAGCGCATCTTGCCGTCGCGATCGATCATCACCGTGCTGGGCATGGCGTCGATGTTATACAACTGGCTCACCTGGGATGTGGGGTCCCACAGGATGGGAAAACTAACCGGTGTATCTTGCAAATATTTTTCGCCGGCAGCTGTGTCCTGCTCCACGTTGACGCCCAGCAGGGTAAAACCGGCGCGGCTATAGCGCTTGGACAGCTCATCCAGCAGGGGCATTTCCTGCCGGCAGGGACCGCACCAGGATGCCCAGAAGTTGAGCATCACTACTTGGCCGCGCAGGTCGGACAGGCGCACGTTTTTACCGTCGCGGCTTTTTAAGGTGAAGTCGGGGGCCGGGCCGGACAAGGGTTCGGTGGCGTGACTCAGGCCGCTGAGCAACAGCGCGAAAGATAGAAACAGGTACTTCATAGGTCACCTCATGCAGTTCGGAGTTGCACCGTTAAAAGAAAATATTAATGCCCACATTGGTGGACAAGTTGTTCACCCACTTTTTGTTAAAACCCAGTAATTCGCGCTCGTACACATGGTCGCGCACGTCAATACTGAAATCCAAATAGTCGGTCAGGTAAACCTTGTAGCCTGCGCCAAAGGTGTAGGTAAAAAATTGTGTTTCGGCAAAGGTGGTATTGCCCGCGCCGCCGACAATGTAAAAGGTGGAGTTAAAGGCCAGGCTATCGCCGATAAACACCTCGCCGGGAAACAGATTGTAGGCCAAGTTCAAATCGTAATACTGCAACTCGCGCTCGGCATCGGTAAGCGCCGGCAAGCCGCCACCAATTTCCAGGGTGCTAATGCCGGCGGTGTGCTGGCCGTAGTTTACTTCCAGGAAAAAGTCTTCGTTAATGTGGTAAGCGCCGCGCAGGCCCCAGCCCCAGCTGCCGCCAAAATCTTCAATGCTCATGTAGCCGTAATAGGCGCCAAGCTCGAAGTCTTCGGTGTCGAGTTGGTCTTCTTCAATGTGTCTGCGCTCCATGTCGGGCGTGACAATTTTGTCCAGCACCGATTGGGTGTCGTCCTGCGCCTGGGTCGCGGCGCAGCCGGCAAGCAGCAGGCTGCTTAGAAGAAAACGTTGAAACCTAATTTCCATTCGTGCACTTCCTCGTTTTCGTCACGGCTTGTGAGAATTTTGTGGTTGTTGTATTCCAGCCGGGCATTGAAGCGACGGCTTAGGTAAACGTTGAGGCCGGTGGCAATCAGCAGGCTGCTGTCGGTGGCGTCCAGAGGCTGATCCAAAGCCGAGCGTTTCTGCGACTGAATCACGCCTGCGCCCAACTCAAAAAAGGGCGATACCCGCCAGTGCGGCCAGGGCTGATGCTGCAGGCGCAGGTAGGCCAGCTTGGAGTCGGCCACGCGGGTGGTGGCCTGGCTCAGGCTCAGGCCCGCCATTAAGTTGGGGGCAAAGCGATAGCCGGTGTACAGGGTCAGGGAATCGGCCCCACCGAAGTCGCCCAGCGTGACGCCAATTTCCCAATCGTGATTTTCGTACAGCTCGCGGCCGCTGGCCATTAGGGTGACGGGTTGCTGATCTGGGCCCAGCGTCAGTGCCAGCGCCTTGCGGTACACCCAGCCCTGCTGGCCGCGCCTGGCTTCTATCTTTACCCAGTCGGTACGCTTTTTCAGCAGCGTAATTGGCTCGCCCTTTTCGACAATGTGATAGACGGGGTAGCCGCGCCCGGGGCCGGTGCGCATTTCCAGGTAGGCGTCGTTGACGGTGACCACCAGCGGCGGCGCCTCGTCAAACCAGTCGAGCCAGCCGCCGTCGGTCTCGGCCGTAGCAGACAGGGGCAATAGAAGTAGAGCTACCAGGGCCCCGATCCGAAATTGAGTCACGCTAAGCCACATCCAAACATTCGCCAGCTGTTTATTATTGAGTTTGCGGCCGGGGCCGCCCGTGGGTCGGTTAGTTTACAGGCACCGCAAAGGGATTGTTATAGTACTGAGCACCTAGATCCAGCCATTCGGAAATCAGTTTCAGCTCCGCCTCGCTTAAATAGCCACGGTGATCGACGGTGTCGTCTGGGCCCGGCGTCTGCTCAAACTTGTTGAAAAACCGGTTGCTGCTGTTAGCGCCGTTGGCGCTCATGGAGGCCCGCACGGTAATGGTGACCATTACCGGAATGGGGTCGCCGTTGCCGTCCAAAATCAGATTGCCGTCTTCGTCGGTTTCAAAGATCGGATCGCCATTGCCGTCCACCGCCTGTATCAGCCGGTCGATCAAAGCGCCGTCTACTACTTCTTGTTCATTGTCGTTAAACAGCAATTCTCGGTAACCAATGAAATGGTCCTGCTGGTCGGGAGAGGGCTCCGCGCGCAAATCCAGTTGGCCCGCCGGCACCTGCGTCGCGCCCATGGCGTCTCGGTCTGTGTGACAGGCGGTGCAGGTCCAGTCCTCCATGGCATCGGCGGGGTTGGCGCGCGCCACTGTCCAAAGGGGTTGAATGTGGTCCGGATAGTGGATGGTAACTCTGCACTGTGCGGACCAGGGTGTGGTACTCATGCCGCAACCAGCGCCGGCGGGGTGGCCGGTCGATAGGTCACTGTAAGCCCAACTGAAGCCTGTTTCGGGGGTCAGCAGCGCCGGATCGGTCCAGTCATCGGTGTAGTCGATATCTACACTCGGGGTGCGCAGGCCGTTGATGCGTGCAAAGGTTTGAGCCATGGTTTCACCCATATCGGCAAACAGTGCTGGTGCGGTGTTGGGGAAGGGAGTGCCGGTGGTAGGCGCGCCCGGGTTGGCCGAGGCGGCTTCGGCATCGGGCCGGCCGTGCGGCAGCTCGCTTTGGCGGGTGTGGCAGCCGTTACAGCTGCGCTGCTCGCCGGCGCGCAACTGCAGCCAGTTGTTGTGCCGTGGAAAGGCGCGCCGTCCCTGTTCGTCGACCACGTCAAAGGTGAAGGCCACATCGGCCGGTACCTTCACCATCACCGAGCCGTCTGGCTCGATGGGTACATAGCCCAGAATTTCGCGCATGCCGTTGGCGGCGGAGCGGCCAAAGGCGGAGTTGGGGAAGTCTAAAACCTCATCGCTGGGAATGGAGACCGCTTTGACCAGTCGTAAAAAGCGCGCCGGTCGGGTCAGTGCCGGCCAATTGGCGGGGTCGCGAATAGTTTCAATGCCCACGCTGTCGGTGCCGTCGAAGTCGTACACGCTTTTAATATGTAGTGCGCCCAAGCCGGCCTCGGCCAAGCTGGCATCGTAATCGATATCGGCCACCGGCGGCGGAATTAGGTTGTCGGGGGTCCGCGGAATCAACAGCACTGGCTCCACCAGCATACGGCCCTCGACGGGCAGCAAAATGGGCTGTTGGGTGCCCGCTGTGGGGTTAAACATGTAGATGCCGTAGAGCGGATCGGCGCGTTCGGCCGAGGGTTCTGTGGCTTCCGAGCAGCTAGTGGGTAGACCGTTGGCAGGGTTAATCACCCGGCAGCGGCTCCAACTCACGATGATACGATCGGTATTGTCAAACAAGGGACTGGCGGAGTGAAAAATACCGCTCACCGATAGGCTGTCGTCGGTGGTGATGGCCAGCGGGTAGACGCTGGCCTGGCCAGTGGTACCGGTACCGCCGCTCACGGGTTGGTCGGCGGCCACATAGTTGTCGATGTCCACCGCCACCAGCGCACCGCCATACTCCTGGCTCTGGCGCCCCCTGTGTATCGCAAAGATGCGCCCGTCGGGCATTTGCTGGGGCCGTACAAAAAAGGCCTCGGTGTCGTTGGTGCCGGTATTTTGGCTGTGGTAGCCGTAAATCAACGACTGGTTCATGCCGTAGGGGTCCACCGCGTAGAAACTCAGCTGGTCGTTGCCAGTCATGCGATCCCAGCGGCTGTAGAGCACGCGGCCATCGGGCAGTAGACTGGGCTGAAAGTCGTGGGACTGGTTGTAGGTGAGCTGCTGGATATTGGTGCCGTCGTTGTCCATAACGTGCAGTACAAACGCGGCCTCGTCGCGGCCGTCGTCCAAATGGCTAAACTGGGGCTTGTTGTCGTCTAGCAAAATGGCGCGCGAGCGGGTCTGGCGGGTGGAGGCAAACACAATTTTGCGCTCGACGCCGGGCAAATAGCGCGGCGCCACGTCGTGGCCCACCTCAGCTTGAATATCATCTGCAATTACCCGGCGCAGGGTAGCCGAGGGAATATCGTATTCCCAGATATTCCATTTAGGCTGATCTTCCTCGTCGACATTTTCCAGTTCGGGCGCACGCATGGCAAAAAGTAAGCGCTCACCATCATAGGAGGCGCTGATGTCCTTCACGTCGTAGAGGTCATCCACTTCCCAGGCTTGCGAGGTGATGTCTACCCGCGGTGCGGAGCTGGCGGCTCGGTCCTTCAGATATAGAACGGCGCCCGGCATAAAGGTCTGTGGCATCAGTAGGTCGTCTTCCACGCGATTACCGTCTTCATCCACGGGAATGGGACGCTCGATATAGGCCAGCGGAATGTCCAGCACCACGGGATCGGGTTCAATATCGTCGATTTCGCCCGTTTCTGTTTTACTGCTGCAGCCGGTAACGGCCAACAGCGCGAGCAGGGCCAGGGTGGTGTATTTGGTGGGCGCGCTATACAACATAGGGGTGTTTTATCTCAAAAATGACCGCGGTGTGCGAAAAGGCCGCGTTTCGGCCAGTGGCATTGTATCTATCTTGGCGGGGTTATCTAAAAGTTTTATGCCTTTACGGCGTGTGACGCCGGACACATTTTGCACAGCATTCGCAAATTTCTGTTGTGTTACTTGGTACAGTGTTCCAGTTGCCAATGATTTAGAAAGCGTTGCTGTTCAATTATTAGAACCCTGTCACATCTTGGAAGTGACCGCTGACCGGCGGTAGCTTGCGACCCACCAACCGCAAACTGTCGCTCAGCAAAGCATCATAGAATGTACCTAGCGAGCCAGGAATCCGAATCCCATGAAACACCTTACTTTTAAAATAGCGCTGTTGGCCGGCGCGGCGCTGGCGGTAGCCAGTGTCCAGGCCGGGCCCCGCGAAGCGGCAAAGCGCATTCACGACCGCATCGCCGGTGTGCCGCCATCAGAGACTGTCTTGTTGGAGATGGCCAATGATATTCAGGCCAACGACGTGGCCAGTGCAGCCCAAAAAGCGATGGACAATAACGGCTTTTACGCGGTGACGCTGAAAAACATGTTTATGCCGGCCACCAACCGCGATGGCGATGTGTTCCGCGATTTTAACGATTACGTGGCGACGGTGATTGGCCTGGTGCGCGACGACGCGGATTTCCGAACTGCGCTTTACGACAACGTCATTTACGTGGGCAAAGACAGCTTGGGACTGCCCGCCTACGCCAACGACAACAATGAGCACTACCGTCAGTTGTACGCCAGCGGCGCCAACCTGATCGACGGCCTCGAACGCCGCACTCAAACTGAAGTGACAGGCTTGGAAGCACCGGCAACGGCAGGCTTGATGACCACCCGTGCGGCGGCCAAAGCGTTTTTCATCGCCGGCACCAACCGGGCCATGTTTCGCTTCACGCTGATGAATCACCTGTGTATGGATCTGGAGCAGGTGCACGACATTACCCGCACGCCCGATCGCATTCGCCAGGATGTCAGCCGCAGCCCCGGTGGCGACAGCCGGGTGTTTAACAACAACTGCATCGGCTGCCACAGTGGTATGGACCCAATGGCCCAGGCCTTTGCCTACTACAACTACGAATACGATGCTGACAATGACCTGACCGGTGAAAACGGGCGGCTGGTCTACAACAGCAGCGGTGAAACCGATCCAGAAACCGGTACGCGCGTTCAGGCTAAGTACCACATAAACAGCGCCACCTTCCCCTACGGTTTTGTGACGCCGGATGATCAGTGGAGCAACTACTGGCGCGAAGGCCAAAATAAACTGCTGGGCTGGGACAGCTCACTGGCGGGCACAGGCAATGGGGCAAAAAGTATGGGTATGGAACTGGCCCACTCCGATGCCTTCGCCCAGTGCCAGGTGAAAAAGGTGTTTCAGACGGTGTGTCTGCGCGAGCCCGGCAATGCGGCCGATCGCACCGCCGTAACCGACATGGTGGCCAGCTTTAAAGCCGGCAATTACCAGTTAAAACAGGTATTCGCCGAATCTGCCGAATACTGCCTGAACGATTAAGGGACGCGAACATGAAGATTTCCATAGCAATGCTCGGCCGCGCCCTGATTCCCGTTGCACTGTTGGCGCTGGGCGCCTGTGGCGGCGGTTCAGGTGCGGGCACTACCGCAAACAATAACCCCAATGCCGGCGGTAGCGGCGGCGGCTTTGTCTATACCGGCCCCGCCCCGCAAACCGAAGATGTGCAAAGCTTTAAGATCAACGTGTGGGACAACCTGGTGGGCGAAGACCGCTGCGGTGCCTGCCACATCGAAAACGGCCAGTCGCCCCAGTTTGTGCGCCGCGATGACGTCAACGAAGCCTACGCCATAGCCAATACCCTGGTGGATTTAAGTAATCCGGCGGCCTCGCGCCTAGTGACTAAGGTGGGCGGCGGTCACAACTGCTGGAAAACCGAAGCCAGCGCCTGTGCCGATGAGATGACGGTGCTAATTACCCGCTGGGCGCAGGCTTCGGGCTCGGTGTCGAACACGGTGATTTTGACCGCCCCGGCGCTCAAAGATGTGGGCGAAAGCAAAAGCTTTCCCGCCACGCCGGATGGCTTTGAGCCGGTCCACGATCTGCTGACCGCCTATTGCAGCAATTGCCACAGCAGCGGTTCGGCCAATCAGCAACAACCGTTTATTGGCGAGTCGGACGCACAAACTTCCTACGATGCTGCGCGCTCGCGTATCAACCTGGACACCCCGCAAAACTCCCGCTTGGTGGTGCGCTTGCGCGACGAGTTCCACAACTGCTGGAACAATAACTGCCCGGCGGCCGCCACAGAGATGCAAGCGGCGATTCAGACCTTTGCCGACAGCATCGAACCGGTGGCCGTGAACCCCGATCTGGTTATCTCTAAGGCGTTGAACCTGGCCGAAGATGGTATCGTGGCCTCGGCCGGCGGGCGCGTAGAAACCAACCTGATCGCCCTGTACCAGTTCAAAACCGGCTCCGGTTCCACCGCGTTTGATACTTCGGGCGTTCAGCCTTCGCTCGACCTGACTTTGTCGGGCGCCTACGAGTGGCTGGGCGCCTGGGGCGTGAAGTTCAATGGCGGCAAGGCCCAGGGCTCTACCGCCAGCAGCCGCAAATTGTACGATCTGCTCACGGCCACCGGCGAATTCTCGGTGGAGGCCTGGGTGGTGCCCGAAAATGTCACGCAGGACGGGCCGGCGCGGATCATTACCTACTCCGGCGGTGTGAACAGCCGTAACTTCACCCTGGGGCAAACGCTGTATAACTACGATTTCGCCATTCGCAACTCGGTTGGCAACGACGCCAACGGCATGCCGCTGTTGTCGACCCCTGATGCCGATGAAGTACTGCAGGCCACCTTGCAGCACGTGGTGATGAACTACGATCCTATCAACGGCCGCCGGATTTACGTCAACGGCGAGTTGGTGAGCCAAACCGACAGTTTGGCGGGCGGTACCTTGGCCAACTGGGACAGCAGCTTTGCGCTGGCACTGGGTTCCGAAGTGGGCAATACCGACCCCTGGTTGGGTTCGGTACGACTGCTGGCGATCCACAACCGCGCCTTGAGCGCCGAGGATATTCAAACGAACTACGACGCCGGCGTGGGGGAGAAATTCTTCCTGCTGTTTAGCGTTTCGCATGTGATCGACATGGCCGATGCCTATGTGGTGTTTGAAGTGCAACAGTTTGATAACTACAGCTACCTGTTTAATGCGCCTTTCTTTATCAGCTTGGACGCCAACGCCACACCGGCGGCGGCCATTGCTTTGAAAGGCATGCGGGTGGGCGTGAATGGCCAGGAGGCTAGCGTGGGCCAGGCCTACGCCAAGCTGGATATGAGCATCAGCAGCGCCAACTACACCAGCGCCGGCTTGCAGTTGTCAGCCTTGGGCACGGTGATCCCCTTGGACAAAGGCCCCACCAGCGACCAGTTCTTCCTGACCTTTGATCAGCTGGGCGATACCACCTTCGTACGCGTTGAAGCCGATCCTTTGCCGCCTTCGGCGCCGGCCGACATTACCGGTCAAGCGGCAATTGGTCTGCGCCACTACGAAGAAATTGATGCGAGCTTGGCGGCGCTGACGGGCATACCGCGCACCAACAGCCGCGTGGCGGCGCTGTTTGAACAGGTGAAGCAGCAAATGCCCACGGCCGAAGACCCCAACGGCTTCTTGGCCGCGCACCAAATGGGTATCACCCAGTTGGCGGTGCAGTACTGCAACGAGTTGGTGGACGACACAACGCGCCGCGCCGCTTACTTCCCGGGCTTTAATTTCAGTGCGGGGATTAGCACCGCCTTTGACAGCCAAGCCAAGCGCGACCAAATCATCGACCCGCTGCTTACAAACTTGCTGGCTCACAGCTTCACCACCGTGCCCGATACCGGCAATGCGGTACTGGACGATCAGCCCAATGCCGGTGAAATGAAAACGGAACTGGAGCGCTTGATTACCGACATGAGCGGTGCCTGCAGCACAAACTGCAAAACCGCCCAGGAACGTACCTTAAATACCGTTAAATCCGTCTGCGCCGCCGCCACTGGCAGTGCTGTGATGTTGTTGCAATAGGGCCGGCCGGAGGAGAATCCCATGAGTAAGAAATTTAAAACTGATTTTCAGCCAGACGAGGCGTTGATCACGCCCAACATGCACCGCCCCGTATCGCGCCGCGACATGATCGCCCAGGGCTTTCGCCTGGGTGCCGGCGCAGTGGTGGGCAGCACGGCCTTGGGTTTAATCAGTGCCAGTGCGCAGGGCGCGCTGTCGCCGGATTTAGAATTAAAACTGGATGAATGCGCCATCCCAAAGGCTGGTGCGGGCAAAATTCCGTTTATTTGCTTTGATTTGGCCGGTGGTGCCAACTTCGCAGGCTCCAATGTGCTGATTGGCGGGCGCGGCGGCCAGATGGATTTCTTGTCCACGGCCGGTTACGGCAAGCAGGGCCTGCCGGGCGATATGCTGCCCTCTAGCAGTACCGAAAACTTTATCGATGAAAGCCTGGGTCTGCGTTTCCATTCCGACTCCGCCATGCTGCGCGGCATTCTGGAAAAGGCGCTGACCTCGGCGCCCAATACTAATGGCTGCGTTATTCCCGCGCGGTCTGAAAACGACACCGGCAACAACCCCCACAACCCCATGTACGGTATTAACCGCGCCGGTGCCTTTGGCAATCTGGTGGCCTTGGTGGGCTCGCGCGCCTCGGATTCGGGTGGTAACTCCATGGCACCGGCGGCCATGATCGACCCCGCCGTGCGCCCCACAAAGGTGGATCGCCCCTCAGATGTGACTGGTTTGGTGGACGTGGGCAGCCTGACGGAATTGTTAAGCAAAGACGAAATCGTGAAGGTCATGGAGACCATGTACCGGGTGAGCGACAAAAAAATCGCCCGTATCGATACGGGCTTAAGCGCCCCTGAACAGGCTGCAGTAGAAGAGACCCTGCGCTGTCAGTATGTGAAAGCGGCGCATCTGGCCAACACCTTTGGAAATCCCGCCGATTTGAATCCCGAGCTAGACCCCTTATTGGTGGGTCCCAGCGGCGTCTTTAGTGCAGAAGAGTTTGCCGGCGACGGTGAATTCCGTAAAACCGCGTCGGTGGCCAAGATGGTTATCAACGGCTATGCCGGTGCGGGCACCATTACCATGGGCGGCTACGACTACCACACCGGCGATCGCGCCACGGGCGAACGCCGCGATTTGCGCGCCGGCCGCTGCATTGGCGCTGTTTTGGAGTACGCTGCCAAGAGCAATGTGCCGGTAATGATCTACGTCTGCTCCGACGGCTCGGTGTTCAGCAACGGCATGTTGGATAACTCGGTGGATGGTGCCGGCAAGGGTGTCTGGACCGGCGACAACCAGCAGACCGCCTCGGCCTTTTTCCTGGTGTACAACCCAGGCGGTCGGCCACAATTGTTGGGGTCTACCATGGAAGAGCAAGAAACGCACCGGCAGCTGGGTTGGATGCGCGCCAGCGGCGACGTGGAAACGGCCTCCAGTGTGGCGGCCAACAACGTCAATTTGCTGGTTGAGACGGTGGTACTGAATTACATGGCGCTGCACGGTGAGCAAAATAAATTCACCGATCCCGACAAGTTCCAGCAAAACGGATTGGGTACCAATTTGGATGCGTTGACCGCCTTCGAACCCATTTGTGACGGTGTCTATACCAATCCAGTTTGATTATTCTGTCACCCTTCTGTCATATTCAGGGGCTAGCTTGCTAGCCCCTGTTTGCATCTGCGGTTCACTGCCCGCAGTGGCGGGGCCAGTATGAGGTAACTGCTTGGTACAACTCCTGTTATGATGTGCCCGCCTTGAATGCTAGAACCCTATAACATCATCGAGGAACGGACCATTAACGCCTTTTCTGGAACCTGGCCCAAGCAATTGCCCTCGGGCCTGAGCACAATGATTGCCCGCCTGGGTGCCATCCCTGCCGTCTGGTGGCAGCGCGCCGGCCTGCTGTTGCTCGCCCTCTGGCTCACCTTTAGCCTGGCTAAATTGGTGTGGTTGTTTGCCGCTCAGCCCACGACCTTTGTGGCGGAGGGCCAGTCAGTTAACTTGCCGCTGCTGTCGCGCGAACCCTCGGCAACTGAGCTGGACATCGAGTCCTTTGCGCAGTTGAACCCCTTTGGCAAAGCGGCGGAAGCCCCGGAAGTTGAGCAGCTGGCGCCATCCATAGAAGACGAAGCCCAAGAAACCAAGTTGCAACTGCAATTGCAGGGCGTGATCGCCACCGGCGACGCCAGCCAGGATAAAGCCATTATTGCCAATGGCTCCAATCAGGATTTATATGCCGTGGGCGACGCCCTACCGGGCGGCGCCAATGTAAAGCTGAGTAAAGTGCTCGCCGATCGCATTGTGATCGAAAACAATGGACGGTATGAATTGCTGTGGCTATACGATGAATCGGAGCGGGCCAAGCCTAAACCGGTGGCCTCGCCCAAGCCGGCGCGCGCCATGCGCAGCAGCGCCAAGATTTCCCGGGACGTGGCCGAGCGCTACGCCAACATGCCCGAGTTGAGCGCCCAGTCGCTGGCCGATGTGGTCAAAATCAGCCTCAAGCGGTCGGGTGGCGAAATTCTGGGCTTCGAAGTGAGGCCCGGCCGCGATCGCGGTGTATTCGACAATCTCGGCCTTCAGTCGGGCGATGTGGTGACGTCGGTTAACGGCACGCCACTGACCGATGCCGCCACCGCGGTAAACATTGCCAAATCGCTGCGCAGTTCGCGCGAAGCCACATTAACCGTACTGCGCGGTGGCGAAGAAACGCAGATCAAAATTTCACTGGAATAGGGCCAATGCCCGCCAACGATTAACACAGTAATAAGAAGACTATTGTGAAAAAAGCCGTGCACAAGACCACCCATTTCCTCGCCAGCGCGCTGCTGGCCACCAGCCTGCTTACGCTCTCTGTGCAGGCGGCCGGGCCCACCTATACGGTGAACTTTAAAGACGCCGATATTCAGGAAGTGGTCAAATACGTTGCCGACACCACCGGCAAAACCTTTATCGTGGACCCCTCCGTTAAGGGCCGCATTAAGGTTATTTCGTCCAAGGAAATGGATGGCGAGGAGCTCTACAACCTGTTTCTGGCGGTGTTGGATGTGCACGGTTACGCGGCCATCGAGTCGGGCGAGGTCACCCGCATTGTCAGCTCGAAAGAGGCGCGTAGCCTGCCGTTGGAAGTGAAAGACACGGCCAAGCGCGGCAACGACGGCATGATTACCCAGGTGATCCAGCTGAAAAACGTGGCCGCCTCTAAGGCGCTGCCGGTATTGCGCCCCATGGTGCCACAACACGCGCACATGGCCGCCTACGACCCCAGCAACGCCATTATCATCACCGATACCGAAGCCAATATTGCGCGCCTGCAGGATGTGATTGACCGCATCGACCGGGCGGCGGTATTTACCACTGAACTGGTGCACCTCAAGCACGCCGGCGCCGAAGACTTGGTGCGCATCTTAACCCAGCTGCAACGGCAAGAAGCCGGCAAGGCGGGCAACGACAACGCGCCCATGCTGGTGGCCGACAAGCGCTCCAACGGCATTTTAATTTCCGGTGACGACCTGACCCGCACCAAGGTAAAACAACTCATCGCCCGGCTGGACATGCCCCAGCAGCAGAGCGGCAACGTCCAGGTAATCTACTTGGAGTACGCCGAGGCCAAGCAGGTGGCCACGGTGCTGACAAACGTGGTTAAAAACATGTCCAAAATGGACAAGGGCGAAGGCGCCACCGCGACTGAAACCAGCGTGGAAGCCGACGAAGATACCAACTCGCTGCTGATCACTGCAGACCCGGCCACACTGGAATCGCTCAAAGCAGTCATCGCGCGCTTGGATATTCGCCGCGCCCAGGTGCTGGTGGAGGCCATTATCGTAGAGATGCTGGACGACAACTCGAAAGAGTTGGGTATTCAGTGGCTATTTGGCAACAGTGCCAACGGCGCCTTTAGTACGTCGTCGCTGCAAAATGGCGCGTTAAGTGGCGCAGGCGGTATCGATCCCACAGATGAAGAGAGCAGTTTGATCGGAACCCTGGCGGGCCTGGCCGGCGCTGTCGAGGGTCAAACCTTGGGTCAGCTGGGTTCGAGCGGCGACAACGAGTTTCTCGTGTTGCTTAGCGCCCTGCAAAAGCAGACCGACGCCAACATCTTGTCCACGCCCAGCCTGCTGACCTCGGACAACCACACGGCCACCATCAACGTGGGCCAGAACGTGCCCTTTGTGACCGGCTCTTACTCCAATCCGGGCACCGGCGGCGGCACCGGCGGCACCAACCCCTTCCAGACTATTCAGCGCGAGAACGTGGGTATTATGCTGGAGGTAACGCCGCACATTAACGAAGGCAACTCGGTGGTCATGGAAATCAAACAAGAGGTGTCCAGTATTGCCGGCAACACCTCTGTGTCGGCTTCCGATTTGATCACCAACAAGCGCACCATCGAAACGCGCATTCTGGCCGCCGATGGAGAAGTGGTGGTGTTGGGTGGTTTGATGAAAGACGATTTGCAAACGGGCGAGCAAAAAGTGCCCCTGCTAGGTGACATCCCCTTATTAGGTCGCCTGTTCCGGTCGGATTCCACCAAAATCGTTAAGAGCAACCTGATGGTGTTTATTCGCGCGACCATCATTCGCGATGACGATAGCCTGCGCGGTGCTACCGCAGAAAAATACCGTTACATCTACGACTTGCAGCAAAAAACCGGCAGCGATAGCGAGCTGTTTTTCCAGGATCGCAAACAGACCAAAATGCAAAAGTGGGAAGCGCGCGACCAGGGCCTGTTTATTATGCCGGGCGCTAACGAGCAACAGGACGCGGGCGAGTAATCGGCATGAGCGATCTATTGCCCTTCAGCTACGCGCAAACCCATGGCGTGTTAAAAACGGGCCAGGAGTGGGTACACAAGCCGGGTATTAGCTACCAGGTATTGGCGGAACTGCAGCGCCACTACGGCGAAGCGCTGACGTTGGTGGAAATTCCGGAGGCGGATTTTAAGCAGCGCTTAAAGGACGTTTACCACGACGATTCCGATGCCGCCCAACAGGCCGTGGCCGACATGGATTTGTCACAACTGGTGGACGACATCCCCGAAGAGGGCGACCTGCTGGCGGGCAATAACGACGCCCCGGTGATTCGCCTGATCAATGCAATTTTGGCGCAGGCGGTAAAGGCCAAAGCGTCAGATATCCACTTGGAACCCTGTGAAGATCGGGTGGCGGTGCGGTTTCGGGTAGACGGTGTACTCAACGAAGTCCTGCAAGCTAAGGCGCAACTCGCACCCCTGATCAACTCGCGCATAAAAGTGATGGCGCGCTTGGATATTGCCGAAAAGCGTTTGCCACAGGATGGCCGCATGTCGGTGACGCTGGCCGGCCACACCATCGACATTCGCGTGAGTACATTGCCCTCTGCCTATGGCGAACGGGCGGTACTGCGTATTTTGGATCAGGCCGCCGGTGCCCTTAAATTGCACCAGCTCAATATGCCCGCCAAAACCCACCAGGCCTTTGCCGGTGCACTGCGTAAACCGCACGGGATTATTTTGGTGACCGGCCCCACAGGCTCCGGTAAAACCACCAGCCTGTACGCGGGCCTGACCGAGATTAACGATCGGTCGCGCAACATCATGACCATCGAAGATCCGGTGGAATACCTGTTGCCGGGCATTGCGCAAACCCAGGTTAACACCAAAGCCAACATGACCTTCGTGCGCGGTCTGCGCGCCATCTTGCGCCAAGACCCCGACGTGGTAATGATCGGTGAAATTCGCGACGGCGAAACCGCCAGCATTGCCGTGCAGTCTTCACTCACCGGTCACCTGGTATTGTCGACGCTGCACACTAACACCGCCATCGGCGCAGTCACGCGCTTGTTGGACATGGGCGTCGAGGCGTTTTTGCTGTCCTCCAGTCTAGATTTAATAATGGCGCAGCGGGTGGTGCGTCGCCTGTGCGACTGCAAAAAACCGCACAAGCCAACGCCTGCCGAGTGCGAACAATTGGGCTTTGCGCCCGAGGGCGATATCTATTCGGCCAACGGCTGCGAGCAGTGTGGGCACACCGGCTACCGCGGTCGCCTGGGTATCTACGAGCACATTGTGATCGACGAACAAATGCGCCAGCTCATTCACGAAGGCGCCGGCGAGCAAACCATGTTGGCCTATGCCCGCCGGTTCAGCCCGTCCATATTGGATGCCGGTAAAGAGCGTATTCTGGCCGGTGAAACCAGCGTGGAAGAAGTGCTGCGCGTCACCACATTGAGTTAAGCCCATGCCTGCTTTTTCCTACCAAGCCATTGACGAACAGGGGCGCCAGCAAAAAGGCGTCATAGAAGGTGACTCGGAGCGCGCGGTGCGCGCCGATTTGCGCGGCCGTCATTTAAAACCCATCAGCGTCAAACCCGCCGGGCGCAATCCGGGCACGGCGGCGGCTACCTCGGGTTTTAGTTTCAGCCTGCCCAAGTTTCACCGGCGCATTAAAGATGCGGATTTAACGGTTATTACGCGCCAGTTGTCGTCACTGCTTAACTCCGGCATGCCGCTGGTGGAAGCGTTGCAAAGCACGGCCAATCAGCAACGCAAACAGGCGCTGAAAGAAATGATCTTGCAGGTGCGCTCGCGTGTGCTCGAGGGTCACAGTTTTGCACAGGCGCTGGCCGAGGCGCCCTACGCCTTCGACAGCATGTACCGCGCCCTGGTGCGCGCCGGCGAAAGTGCCGGCTACCTAGGACCAGTGCTCGATCGCTTGGCCACCTACACCGAGTCCACTTTTGAAACCCGCCAGCGGGTAAAAATGGCGATGATCTATCCAGTGGTGCTGCTGGTGGTGAGCTTTGGCGTGATTGCCATGTTGATGACCTTTGTGGTGCCCGAGCTAACCCAGGTGTTCGCCCACAGTCACCGGGAGTTGCCCACGCTCACTAAGGTGTTGATTGTGGTGAGCGACTATTTAAGCAACTACGGCTTGTGGAGTTTACTGGCGCTGTTGCTGTTTATTATGGGGTTGCAAAAATGGCTGCAGAAACCCTCGCGCACCTACGCTTGGCACAACATTATTTTGGGCATGCCGGTGTTTGGCGAAATCAGCTCGCAAATTAACTCCGCGCGCTTTGCCTCCACCTTAAGCCTGCTCACAGGCAGTGGTGTGCCGCTGCTAGACGCCATTAAAATTTCTACGCAGGTGATGAGCAACGCGGTGATGGCGCGCGCCAGTGAAAAGTTGGCGGTGGACGTGCAAGAGGGCTCGTCGCTCTCGCGCGCCATGGAAAAAACCAAACTGTTTCCGCCGCTGTTAGTGCAGATGACCGCCAGCGGCGAATCCAGCGGCGACCTGGATAAGCAATTAGAACACGCGGCGCGCAATATGGACCGGGAGCTGGAATGGCGCCTGGCCTCGGCGCTCGGCATTATGGAACCCATGGTGGTGGTTATTATGGGCATTCTGGTGACGGGTATCGTGATGGCCATTTTGCTGCCGATTTTTGAAATGAACACGATGGTTTAATGTTGAGGGTGATGTCATGAACAAACCAATGGTCGCACAGCGCGGCTTTAGCTTGATCGAAATTATGGTGGTGCTGGTGATTCTCGGGCTGCTAATCAGCATCGTGGCCCCCAATGTTTTGGATCGTGCCGACGGTGCGCGAACGCAAAAAGTATTTGCGGATTTCAAATCCATTGAGACGGCACTCAAAACCTATCGACTGGATAACTTCATGTATCCCACCAGCGAGCAGGGTTTGGATGCACTGGTCAGTAAGCCGTCGCTGGACCCAATGCCCAAACGCTACCCGGCCAACGGTTACCTGGATTCGCTGCCCAAAGATCCCTGGGGCAATCCGTATTTGTACTTGAGCCCCGGTGAAAATGGCGAAGTGGATATTTACACCCTGGGTGCCGATGGCGTGGCCGGTGGCGAGGGTCAGGCTGCGGATATTGGCAACTGGCAGTCCATGAGCGACTTTGAGTCTTAAATTACCGTGAAACGCGCTGCCGGATTTACGCTGATCGAACTGATGGTCGTGCTGATGTTAATCGGCCTGGCCATCGGCATGGTCAATTTGAATCTGGGTGGCAATCAAGAGCGCCAGGCGCGCCAGTTTATCGACGACAGCTTCCGCCTGCTGCGCTACGCCGATGAAAACGCCGCACTGCAGGGCGATTTACTGGGCTTACAATTGGAAACCGCCATCGACGGTACCCTCGAAATGACCTGGCGCCGTTATCGCGGCGGCAGTTGGGTGCCCGCCGAGCCGCCTTTTGTAGATCAGCAACTGCCCGAGCCGCTGACCTTTGAGCTGCGCATCGACGAACAGCCCGTAGACCTCAACAAAAAAGCCCAAACACCCCAGGTGGTGTTCAGCGGCAGTGGCGAAATATCCAATTTCGAAATGCGCTTTGCGCTGGCCGACACACCCATGGGGCTGATCACCGTGGATGTAACCGGCGATCTCGTGCAGGCAGATAGCTATGAACCCTGAGCGCGGCTTTAGCTTGGTTGAAGTTTTGGTGGCGCTGATGGTGGTGGGAATGGCGCTGCCGGCGCTGCTCGGCCAGATGCAATCGCAAACCAGCAGTCAGGCGCTGCTGCGCGATAAAACCCTGGCGCTCTATGTGGCGCAAAACAAAATTGCCGAATACCGTCTCTTAAAAATGCAAACCACGGTGCAAGGCGGTGCCAAGATTGCCAGCTCGGAAAGTGGCGAAGCAGAAATGGCCGGCGTGCGCTGGTTCTGGCGCACCACCACAACCAATTTTTCCGACATCAAAGCGCAGCAGGTGGAAGTGGCGGTGGGCCTGTCGCAGGACGACACCCTGGCCTCGGTGACGGCGGTGTTCAATGAATAGTGCACGCCTGCGCGGGTTTACCCTGGTCGAAGTGTTGATTGCCATTTTTATCGCGGCGCTGATTGCGACGCTGGCGGTGCAATCGCTGAGCTCGGCCACCTCGGCCATGGAGCGGGGTAAAAGCCTGGGCGATCAACTGGCTGAATTGGATCGCTTTTTTCTGGTATTGGAACAAGACCTGCGCACCGTGCGCGCCGGCCGCGATTTTAAATTTGCCGCCGAAGCCGTTAGCCAAAGTTTATCGGGCGCCTCGGCCACGGCCGACGATACTTTTTTGGGGTACGGCGAGGCCTTCGAGACGCAAGACATTAAACAACAGCGCAAAAACCTGCTGGCCGACGTGGACCTGGACCACCGCTTTTTACGCCTGGTGCGCGGCGACTGGGTCAACTTTGGCATCCGCCCGCGCAGCGATTTACAGGACGTCACTTACGCTTGGCACAAAGGCGCCATCTGGCGTTTTTTTCGGCCCATCGACAGCGAAGTGTTTGGCGACTCGCTACCCAGCGATGAGGTGTTTTACGAAGACATTTCCATGGCGCGCCGGCTGGTGACCCAAGTGGATAATCTCACTCTGCGTTTTCTCGCGCCCGGCGGTACGCCCACTGATCGCAGCAGTTGGACCGACAGCTGGCCGCCCGTGGCGGGACGCACCGGCGGCGCCAGCGCGTCAGTCCTGCCCACCGCCGTTGAAGTGGTGGTGGAGTTACAAAATCTGGGCGAGATTCGCCGGGTTATTTTGCTGGGAATTGAAAGCTGATGCGGCGCCAGCGGGGAGCCGTACTCATTTTGGCGCTGCTAATTGTGGCGCTGGTGGCGACGTTGGCGGTGAACTACGCCAGTCAGATGTTGCTGGTGCAAGCCCGCGCCGAAAATCGCCTGTACGGTGCCCAACAGGATATCTACGCAGACTCCATGATCGACATGGCCAAGCGGCTGCTGAAAGAAGACGCGCCCGAGCTCGACCATCTGAACGAGGACTGGGCTTTTCCCGGGGGCGCCAGCTACAGCGTGGAGGGTGGTGTGGTGCAAGGGGCACTGATCGATGCCCAGGCGGTGTTTAACATCAACAGCCTCAACACGGTGATCGTCGATAAGCCAGACCCACTGGACCCGCAGCGGTTTTCTGAGCCGCAACGGCGCTTTATCCGCTTCCTGCAAACCTTTGACGGCAATCAGACCAGCGGCAAAAGCAAGGATGCCGAGCCAGATCCCAATGCCGAACCGCCGCTGGTGATCGACATCAACCAGGCGGTGATGATTACCGAGGCCATTGTCGATTGGATAGACGGCGATGATGCGCCCACGGGCTATGGCGGCGCCGAATCCCTGCAGTACCAGCAGACGGGCGTAACCTGGGTGCCGCCCGATGGCCCCATGGAATCGGTGGAGGAGCTTAAGTTGGTGCAGCACATCACGCCGGCTATCTACCAGGCCATTCGCCCCTTTGTGACTGTGCTGCCGGGCAACGATGTGCCGCTCAATCTCAACACGGTGCAGGAAACTAAAATTTTACAAAGCTTTAACCGCAGCGACCAATTGACGCCGCTAAACGCCGATGACTTGGGTGCCTTTTCGAGCTGGCGCGGCGACGAGGGCTTTGCCACCAGCGAGGCCTTTAAAACGCAGGCCGATTTTCAGGCGCTGCTTAACGGCGGCAATCTGGATACAGTTGGCCTCAGTGTGAACACTCAGCATTTCTGGTTGAATGTGGAGGTGCAGTTGGCCGATAAGGTGATCACTAGGCGTATGCTCTTGCAGCGTACGGGTGCGGATATTAAGGTTTTAGCCCGTTATGCCTCGGGTCAGAGTACCGCAATGCACGCCCTGATGGCGCCGACCGACGCTCAGTCGCAAGAGCGCGCAGACGAGGCCAGCGGCGACCGCGATCAAAAGGACAGCCGCAACCGAGACGACCGCTCGGAAGGCCGAGACGAATCAAACAATAAGCGATAGCACCATGACAACAGACGCGCTGGCAAGCCCGGCACCCTCAGAAACGCAGGCCCGCGACGACCTTTATACGGCCGACGTCGCGCTCTCGGGGCTCTACTTGTACCCGCTGGCGGCGCCCGCGAGCGAAGACGATAGCGCCGAACCCCAGTACCGCTGGCGCCGACGCGACGCGGGCGAATGGTTCGCCATGGGCGAAGGTGACATCAACCAGTTGGTGGCCGAGGTCAGCCCCTGGCCGGCACAGGTTATTTTAGTGCTGCCCGGCCATCAGGTGGTGACCCGGCGGGTGGCCGTGGCGCCCGGCGAGCGGCGCTACTACAAAAAGTTGGTGCCCTTTCAGCTGGAAGACGACATTGTCACCGATGTCACCGAACTGCACTTTGTGTTTGGCCCGCTGGATATGGACGCCGTGGATCTGGCCTATTGCCAGCGCAGGGTGCTGGATAGCTGGCTTACGCCTTTCTACCAGCGCGAGCTGCCGGTATCGCACATTGTCAGTGCGGCGGCGCTGCTGCCGGTACCGGCCGAGGGCGAATGGCTGCTGTTGCGCGACGACGCGCACCTCTACTATCGACTGTCGGAAACACGCTACGGCACAGTGCAACCGAGTCTGGCGGGTCTGTTTCTCGGCAGTCTGGTGGCCCGAAATGAGCGTCCACAGGCACTGCAATTACTGGCCAGCACGCCCGAGCAGCTAACAGAACTGCGCGCCCTGTTGCCCGCAAGTCTGGCACCGCTGGTGGCCAATCAGCGTTTGGCGAGCACACCCTTGGCGGCCCACCGGCAGACGCCGAATCTGGCGGTAGATCAGTACTTTCCCCGTATCCCCCTTAAGCGTTGGCTGTCCCTGGTGAAGGTGCCGGCCCTGCTGTTGGGCGCGGGGCTGGCGGTGCATCTGTTGGTGGCGCTCACCGAATGGCACACCGCCAGCCGTCACACTGATGAGTTGAAGACCGCTATCACCGAGCGCTACCGCGCCGCCGTGCCCGTAGGCGCCATCAGCGATCCGTTAAAACAATTGCGCAACCAGGTGAACCGGGCCGGCAGCAGCAGCCAGGGTAGCAACGCCCTGCAGGTCTTGTCGCAAACGGTACCGGTACTCACCGCCATCGACGGGGTCGAGGTCAAGAACCTGCAGTTTGTCAACGATGCCCAGGAGCTGCGGTTGACCATACAAGCCCCGGCGCTGGCGGATATTGAGTCGCTTAGCAGCCAGTTCAAGGGGCGCGGTTACGACGCCCAAGTGCTGTCTGTGAATGTGAACAATGGCGTCCATCAGGCGCGTATGAAGGTGACCCGCAAATGAATTTAAACGAGCAATTATCGGCCTTGATGTACGGTCGCCCACTGCGCGAGCAGGCGTTACTGGCCATTGGCGGTATCGCCGTGGCTTTAATGCTGGTCTGGATGCTGGTGGTGGTGCCCATTAATAACTTGCGCGACGACGCGGTCAACACGCTGGCGCGCACACAGCTCACCTATGCCGAAGTGGATAAGCTGGCCGCACAACTCGAGGCCAGCCGTGGCGAAGGGCGCAGCAGCCAGCGCCCGAGTGGCAGCATGACCGAGTTGATCGACAGCAGTCTGCGCAAACAGGGCTTATCCATTCGGGGCATCCAGCCCGGCCAACAGGGCGAAATGTTTGTGCGCCTGGAGGCTTCGCCCACCCAGGCGGTGTGGCGCTGGCTGTACGAAATGGAAAACGTGGCTGGGGTGACTATCAACGAACTGACCATAAACCCCACGGAAAAAGAAGGCTGGGTGCTGCTGACAGCGCGCCTGGCACAGCCGCGCTAAGGGCGTCGCTGTTACCGGATATTAAGAGAGCAACATGAAGTATTGGCGTTGGATTTTCGTGGGATTTTTGATGGTGTTGGCCTGGCTGCTCTGGCTGGCGCCCGCCAGCTTGATGGCCAGCCTCGCCGCTACCGGCGGCCTGCAGTTGCAGGGCGTGAGCGGCAGTTTCTGGTCGGGCTCAGCGGAATCGGCGCGCTTGCAGCTGGCGCCTTACAAGGGTCGCCAACTGGTATTCGACCTGGGTGAATTTGACTGGCAACTGCAGCCGGCCGCGCTCTTGACGCTGCGCGCCTGCGCCCAGGTGCAGGCGTCCTTGAAGGCGCAGCAGCTAAAAGGGCAAGCGTGTCAGAGCTTGACGGGCAGCACTCGCGTCACCGATGTGCGCCTGCAGCTGCCGGCCAGCTTTCTGCGCCTGATGGTGCCGGTGGAGGCCGCCGGACAATTACAGTTGGCCATCGACGAGTTGCAGTTGTCGGGTCAGCAGGTGGTCAGCGTCAACGGCAATGGCCGGGTCGCGCAGTTTGCGCTGCAACTGGACAAAGACTGGCAAAACTTTGGCGCCGTGGATTTCCAATTGCAGGGCGGCGAAGGCAAGCCCTTTCTCGCCGCGCTCACCAGTGAAGACCAAGCCATTGCCTGGCGGGCTGAAAGCGACCAGCTGACACTGGGTCGGGCGGGCCTGGAGGCGATGATCCAGTCAGAGTTGCGGCTGTCGGAATCCTACCGCTTGCAGTGGGGCAACGCCCTGGCGCTACTGGGTTTTGAAGAGCGCGACGGCGCCTACCACCTGGAAACGCGCCTACCATGAGGTGTGCGCTGTTGTGCCTGCTGCTGTGCGTGGCAAGTTGCGCCCGCGCCGAGTGGCACTACCAGCAAGCGGCCATCATGGGTACCGATATCACCGTCTACCTGTGGCACGACGACCCGGTCCAGGGCGAGCTGGCGGCCGCCGAGGTAATGGCCGAAATGCGTCGCATCGACCAATGGCTTAGTCCCTGGATCAGCACTTCCGAGCTCTATCAGCTGAATGCCAGCGCCACCCAGGCGCCTGTGTCCGTCAGCGCCGACATGGTGCAGATGCTGGACAGGGCTATTTATTACGGCCAGCTCAGCCAGGGCGCATTTGATGTCACCTTTGCCTCGGTGGGCTTTCGCTACGACTACCGCGCCGGACAGCAGCCCAGCGACGACGAGCGCGCGCGCCTGCTGCCGGCCATCGACTATCGGTTGATTGACTTGGATCGCGACCGGCGCAGGGTTCATTTTCGGCACCCGGATCTGCGCATTGATCTGGGCGGTATTGCCAAGGGTTATGCCGTGGATCGCGCAGTGGCACTGTTGCGGGCGCGCGGCGTGCAACACGCGTCGGTGAGTGCCGGCGGCGACAGTCGCGTAATCGGCGACAAGCGCGGCCGGCCCTGGGTGGTGGGCATTAAAAACCCGCGCGCGGCCGACGCCGTGGCGCTCAAACTGCCGCTGACCGACACAGCGCTGTCGACCTCGGGCGACTACGAGCGCTTTTTTATTGACGATAATGGCGAGCGGGTGCACCACATACTGAATCCGCGCACCGGCAAGGCCAGTACCGGCGTCATGAGCGTCACTGTGTTAGGGCCCGCCGGTTTCGATACCGACCCGCTGTCTACCACGGTGTTTGTGCTGGGGGTGCAAGCTGGTTTAGCGCTGGTAGAAACCCTGCCAGAATTTGATGCCATAGTGATCGACGTCAAGGGCAGGGTGCACTACAGCAGCGGCCTGCGGCCGCCAGAGGCGCAATAGTCGCTTCTTTTCGCCGAGCGGGATGCGTAGAATCGAGCTTTTGTGGCCTGCGGCAAAGATTTTGCACGCAGGTACCCCTAGACTGTGGTCTGTTTTTGTCTCTGCAATTTGCGTTTCTGAGCCTACGGGCAACGAGGCGCTAGGGGCGACAAAACGCACACTGAATTACGCGCCAATACAAGGGATCTTCAGGATGTTTAATCGCACAGGGTGGCTGGCAGCTTTGCTTTGCTCACTGACTTTGGCAGTTCACGCGCAACCGGCCAAGGCCCAGGACGCCAGCGATGTCGAATCGCTCAAACAGCGAGTGCTGGAACTCAATCGCGATCTGCTGATTCTGGAGGAGGAGTTGCTCTTTCCCGCCACTACCCAGGTGAGTGTGTTCCTGTCCATGGATGTGGGGCAATTCTTCCGGCTCGACTCCGTCAAGCTGTTAATTGACGACGAGCTAGTGGCCAGCCACCTCTACACAGAGCAGCAGTTGGACGCGCTGTTTCGCGGCGGCGTACAGCGCCTGTATATGGGCAATCTGAAAGCGGGCGAACACGAAGTGAGTGCCGTCTTTGTTGGCCAGGGGCCAGATGGCCGCGACTACAAGCGCGGCGCGCGCTTGACCATCGACAAAGACGAAGATCCCAAGGTACTGGAAATCCGCATCAACGACTCCACGGCACGCATGCAACCCGATTTCGATATCAAGGAATGGGATAACTGATTGTGAAGTTGCGTTGGGGTAAAGCCGCCGCTCGGATCGCCGCCGGGTTGACGCTATTGACCGTGGCCACACAGGGCTCGACAAAAGACAGTGACTCACTGCCCAGCAGTGTGGCGGATCTCCGCTATGGTGTCACTTTGTACGAGTACTACCAAAATAATTATTTTGCCGCGCTGAGCGAGCTGATGGTGGCCGATGCCCGCGGCGGTATTCAGGGGCATCAGGACAATCCGGCCATCATTGCCGGCGCCATTGGCCTGGCCTTTGGTATGGAAGATCGGGCTGGACGCGCTTTCAGCGAACTGCTCACCGAAAACAAGCCGCTCAATGTGCGCGACACAGCTTGGTTTTATCTGGGTAAATTGCAATACCAACAAAGTGACTGGGCCGGCGCCGAGCAAAGTTTTAATCAAATTTCAGCAGAGATCGACAGCCGCCTGGCGCGCGAATTGGCGGCCATGCGGTTGCAAATTTTATTGCGCAACGACGATTACAAAGAGGCCAAAGCGCTATACGCCACGCTGCCCGAAATGGGCGATTGGCACGAGCTGGTAAACTACAACCTGGGCGTGGCACTCGGGCGCGAAGGCGAGGCCATCGAAGCCCAGAAATACTTGGCGGCTGTGACTGCCACGCCCTTGAAGCACAATCCCGTTGAACAAAAGTTGCAGCGCGCCCTGCGCGATCGCGCCTACACCGCCAGCGGCTACGTACACCTGCAACAGGGCGAATACCAGAAAGCCGTGGCCGCATTTCAAAAGGTGCGCCTCACTGGCCCCTACTCTGATCGCGCCCTGTTGGGTTTGGGATGGGCTTGGGCATCGCTGGAAAAATACCAGCAGGCGCTGGCCCCCTGGCAGCAATTAAACGCGGGTTCGCTGCAACAGGTGAGTGTGCTTGAGTCGTTGCTGGCAGTGCCCTATGCCTACGAACAACTGAATGCCGATGTAGCAGCGCTGGAAGCCTACGAGGGCGCCGAACAAATTTTTGTGCGCGAACTCGATAAAATTGCACAGTTGCGGGCGCAATTAAGTGATCAATACCTGTTGCAAGTCATTGGTGGCGCCGACAGCAGCCGCAATCAAAGTTGGTTTGCCCTTGATGCCTCAGTGGCACTGCAACCTGAACTGGCCTATTTGTCGGAAATTTTTGCCCGTAACGATTTTCAGGCGCGCGTGCAAGCCGTGCGGGATTTACTGTTTTTGCAATCCACGCTGGAACAGTGGCAGCGCAAACAGATTATCTACACCGACTTACTGGTTCAGCGCGGTGCACTGCGCAGTGAAAAAGTAGCGGCTATGCAAGCCTCGGGAAAAATGCAATTAGAGGGTGAATTGCGCGAACAGGCCAATGGCCTGGCTGGTTGGATCATGCAGGTGGAAAAAAATCGCGACTACTTAGCGTTGGTCACCGACGAGCTCCGGCTCGAGCAGCAGGCCATGGTCGAGAGCGCCCAGGCGCATCTGGACGCATTGACGGCTCAGGGCGAAGACATGGCGTGGGAACAGCAACAGGTAGCTTTTTACCGGGGCGTTTTACTGTGGCAGGCGCAAGAACAATTCAGCGAAAACCTCTGGTCGCAAAAGCGTGCCCACACCACCTTAAAAGCAGAGCTAGATACATTGGCCAACGCCCGAGACTCACTGCAAAAAGCCATCGACGAGGCGCCCGAAATTTTACCGTACCAGCAGCGCATGGCGGCATTGGATCAGCGCCTTGCCGCGGAAACGGTGGCCCTTGATCGCCAGTTGGCGGCGCAGGAAAACGCGTTGCGCGAACAGGTGCTGGCCGCCTTGGACGCGCAGCAAACGCGCATTAAAAATTACTTGGCCCGCACGCGCTTGAGCGTTGCGCGCCTGTACGACGAGCGGTTGAAGCAGTAATGGCAGTGGCGAAATTCTCTATGCGACCGCTGGCCCTGGCCCTGTCGCTTTCCGGTGTGTTGGCTTTGTCGGCGTGCAGCTTTATGGACGACGAGCTGGTAGACACCAGCCCTAAGCTAGAGACTCTACAACCGGCGCGCTTGCCGGAAGTCAAACCCATCGTGGCCGATACCGAACTCGAAGCGGTACAGCGCCGCTATCTGTCGGCGCTGGAAGTGGCCGAAGACGAGCGCATTAAACGCGATATTCACGAGCGCCTAGCCGAGTTGGCCATGTTGCGCGCCGAGCAAAAGTTGCTGGACGGCACCGAAGACCCCGCGCCCTATTTTGCCGAGGTGATTACCCAGTACGAAGCGTTGTTGAGTTATTCCATGGACGAACTCTACAACCCCGCAGCGCGTCAGGAAGCCATATACCAACTCGCCAAAGCCCATGCGCTTACCGGCAACACCGAGGCGTCAAATCGGGTGTTAGCGGATCTAACCGAACAACACCCCGAGGGTGATTTTGTTGCCGAGGCCCAGTTTCGACGCGCCGAGGCGGCATTCAGCGCGGGCGATTATATCACCGCCGCCGAGGGCTACCAGTCGGTGGTGGATGCCGGGCCCAATACGCCCTATTTTATTAATGCCACCTACATGCACGGCTGGAGTATGTTTAAGCGCGGCTGGTATACCCAGTCGCTGGAGTCCTTTACCGCGGTGCTGGACCGCCTGTTGCCACCCGGTAGTAGCACCGACAAGTTGACCGCCACCAATAAAAACTTGTTGAATGACTCGCTGCGGATTATGGCGGTGACCTTTTCCTACCTGGATGGGCCAGACACCATCGAGCAGACCTACGTCGATATTGGCAAGCGGCATTATCACCACATGCTGTATCAATCGCTGGGCGAGTTGTATCTGGAAAAGGAGCGCTACCGCGACAGCGCCGATACCTACGGCCACTATGTGGCCCACAACGAATTGGATGAGCACTCACCCAAGTTCTCGGTATTGCAGATCGATGTTTACGGCCAGGGCAATTTCCCCTCGCTGATATTGCCGGCCAAGGAATCCTTTGTGCGCAATTACGGCTTTACCAGCGCCTACTGGACCAGTTTGACCGAGGATGCACGCGCCCCGATTCGCACCTACTTGCACACCTACCTAGAGGAATTGGCCAGCTACGAACACGCCAGCGCACAACAGGCCCAGGTCGATATCGGTAAACTGAAATCGACCGAGCGCGCCAAGCTGGAGCCGGCGCTGGTGGCCAAACGCGCGCAGCACTACGCCCAGGCGGCCCTTTGGTATTCGGAATTTATTGCCACCTTTCCCGACGATGAAAAAACGCCCGAGATGGCATTTTTGATGGGCGAGGCGCTGTATGAGGCCGGCAAATTGGAGGCGGCCTTCACCGCCTTCGAACAAGTGGCCTATCAATACCGCTCGGAGCAGCGGGGCTCAACCGCAGGTTACAGCGCCATTCTTGCGGCCACTGAAATACTGACCCGCGACAGTCTCACTCCGGAGGATCGCGAGGCCTGGGGCGATTTAAAAATTGCCAGCGCTCTGCGCTTTGCCCAGGCTTTCCCGCAGGATGCGCGCGCCGCCGCTGTGCTCACCCAAGCGGCCAACGAACTACTGGCACAGGGCAAACCAGAGGATGCGATTCAGGCGGCCCTGCAAGTGACGCAGTGGCAACCACAACCGGCTGCCGATTTGCGTAAAACCGCGTGGCTGGTGTTGGCGCAAAGCTACTACGACACATCGCAATACACGCTGGCCGAGCACGCCTATCAGGAAGTGCTGGCCTTGTTGCCCGCCAACGACCCGGCGCGCGCGGACATAAATAATCGAATTGCCGCCAGCGTGTACAAACGCTCGGAGCAACTCATCGCCGCCGGCAGTATTGCCGAGGCCGTCGATCAGTTAACCCGCGTGCAAACCCTGGCGCCCAACAGCGACATTGCAATCAGTGCGCAGTACGATGCCGCCAATTATTTAATGGACCTCGAACGCTGGGACGAGGCCGAGCGCCTGTTGCTGGATTTCCGCAAGCGCTATCCCGATCACGCGTTAACAGCTAGCATTACGCCGAAAATGGTGTTGATCTACGAACGCAGTGAAAATTGGTCGCAAGCGGCCGATGAATTGCTTAAGCAGGCCCGCAATAGTCAGGATTCTGCGCTGCAACAACAGTCGTTGTTCGTGGCCGCCGAGTACTACGAGCGCGACGGCGACACGGCGCGCGCCATTAATTTTTACCGCGAGTACGCGCACAACCATCCGGAACCCTTCAACCAGAACTTAGAGGCGCAATACAAACTGAGCGAACTCTATAAGCAAGAAGGCAATACCCAGAATCGCGACTACTGGTTGCGCAAACTCATTGAAAGCGACCGCACCGCCGGCGATCAGCGCAGCGATCGCTCGATTTACCTGGCCGCTATGGCCACCAGCGTGCGGGCCGACGATTTTTATCAAACTTTCGAAAGTATTCCGCTGCGCTTGCCGCTCAAGACCTCGCTGGCCAAAAAGAAAAAAGCACTGCAAGACACCCTGGGACTGTACCAGGGGTTATTGCAGTACGGTGTGGCCGAATACACCACCCAGGCCAGCCACCGTATTGGTGCTATCTACGCCCAACTCAGTCGCGATTTGCTGGACTCACAGCGGCCCCAGGGCCTGGATGAACTAGAACTAGAGCAGTATGAAATTCTGTTAGAGGAGCAGGCCTTCCCCTTTGAAGAGCAGGCCATTGAGATTTTTGAAGCCAATGCGCAGCGGGCCTGGGCCGGCACCTACGACGACTGGGTAAAACGCAGCTTTACAGAACTTGAGCGGTTGCTACCGGCGCGCTATCGCAAGGCCGAGTCGATATTGGAGGTCAGCGATGTACTGCACTAAACCGGGCCTGCTGGCACTACTGCTATTGCTGACGGCTTGCGCCACCGGCCCGAAGCAACCCGCCGATAACACTCAGCCCACGGAGGGCGAGCCGACCCACGAAGTCGCCGCTGAGCCGGGCGCCATAGTCGCGCGAGTACCCACACCCAATCCCTACGCCAATCAGCCGGAGCCCGATGATCCCGCCGTGCGCGGACTGCAAGAAAAAGCCGCAGCGGCCATGGCCAAGCAGCAGTGGAGTAGCGCCGAGCCGCTGCTGTTGCAGGCCATTGCCCAAGGCCCGAATTATTCGGGGCTCTACTACAACCTGGGCATGGTGTACTACCGCCTCAATCGGCCGGCCGACGCCGAAAGTCAGTGGCAGAATGCCATTGCTATCAACGACAAGAATATCTATGCCTATAATGCCCTGGCACTGCTGAAACGCGAGGCCGGCGATTTTGCCGCCGCCGAACAGCTCTACCAAAAGGCGTTGGCCGTGTGGCCCGACCACGCCGACAGCCACAAGAATCTGGGTATTTTGTACGATCTGTACATGGGCCGTCTGGCCGACGCACTCACCAGCTACCGGACCTTTCAGGCACTGCAACCAGAACCTGACCGTTTGGTAAGCGTTTGGATTGTCGATATTGAGCGGCGCCTGCCGGACACGCCGGTCGCCATCGAGGCACCGGCCGCCGAGTCCACTGAACCCGATGAGGAGGCTAACCCATGAACCTGCGCACTGTGTACAGTTTGCTGTTAATGGGACTGGCGCTGCCGGCCTGGGCGCAAGACGTTACCCTGGGCACCACGGTCACCGGTAACCAGGAGCAACCAAAGGTGCTCTACATCATTCCCTGGCAAAACGCCGAGCGCAGTGAAACCTTGCAGGGCGCTATGGATTCCGCGCTCGACGATGTCTTTATGCTGGTAGATCGCAACGAACTAAAACGCGAAATTCACGCCATCGAAACCCTGTTACCCAATACCCAAAGTCCAACTATTGTTGATCACTGATATTTGAAAACCGAGGAACCTTTTATGGATTTCATCAACACCGTACTCCGCTTCTTTCAAGATGGCGGACCTTTTATGTACCCCATTTCCCTCGTGTTAGTGGTGGGCCTGGCCATTGCGCTCGAGCGCTGGTTGTTTTTAACCCACGCAAAAATCAGTAACCGCCGGGCCTTTGACCGCATACTGCCGCTGCTGTCTAAGGGCGAATACAAAAAAGTTGTGGCCATGGGCAACAGCGAAGATGCGCCCGTTGCGCGCATGGTTGCCTCGGGCGTGGCCCGCATGGCGGAATCCCAGCGTCGCGATGACATCGAGCTGGCCATGGAAGAGGGTGTGATGGAGGCGGTTCCACGCCTGGAAAAGCGCACACCCTACCTGGCCACACTGGCAAATATTGCAACGCTGTTAGGTCTGCTGGGTACCATTATCGGTCTGATTGCGGCCTTTACCGCAGTGGCCAATGCCGATCCTACAGAAAAAGCTACGCTCTTGTCGCAGTCCATTTCCGTGGCCATGAACACCACCGCCTTTGGTTTGATTGCCGCCATTCCGCTGCTGTTATTGCACGCCATGCTGCAAACCAAAACCACTGAAATTGTCGACAGCCTGGAAATGGCGGGCGTGAAATGCCTGAACCTGATGGCCAGCGCGCGCGCCGTGGCCACCAAAACGCGCACGCAAGACACAGCACAGTAGCCTGTTCGGACAGCGCGAGCTGTCGTCGACAACGCAACATTGAATAAAAGGTTTAACGCATGTTGAGACCCAAACACAGACACAAGCAAGAGGCGGAGCTCGACATTACGTCGTTCATGAACCTCATGATCGTGCTGGTGCCAGTTTTGCTGCTCTCCATGGTGTTTTCGCATATTACAGTTCTGGACTTAAAACTGCCCGACCTGGCTGCCGACCCGACCTCCGCCCCGGAAACACCCGACCAGTACACGTTGGAAGTGGTGATCTACCCGGAAGGCTTTGTGGTCAACCAACCGGCCGGTCGCAAGTTGCGCGCCATTCCGGCGTTGGAAACGGGCGAGCAGGACTACCAGACCTTGTCCGATATTTTGCAGGCAGTGAAGGCACGCCTGGAAGAATTGGGCCAAGAAAAGCGAGACATAGTGGTGCTGTCGCAAAAAAATACCGACTATCAGACACTGGTATCTGTCATGGACACGGTGCGCTCTTTTAAAGCGGTGGTGGCGGCAAACGAAGTAGATGCAGAGCTGTTCCCCGATGTTTCACTGGGCGATGCGCCGAGCAATATCGGCTTTGACGCGGCGCCTGTTGCAGAAGGGGGTAGCGCGCCATGAAGCAATCGCTAAGAGCCAAACGCATGGCCAAGCACCATAAGCGGGCCAAGAATCAGTCTAAGCTGAACCTGGTATCGCTGATGGACATTTTCACCATATTGGTGTTTTTCCTGTTGGTAAACTCCTCCGACGTGGAAGTGCTACAAACAGATAAATCCATTACCTTGCCAACCTCCAGTGCAGAAAAAATGCCCGACACCACTATCGTGGTGCGCGTCAATGAAACCGATCTACTCGTAGGTGGTCGGCCGGTGGCAAAGGTGCAGGATCTGGTAAACGAGCCCGGCAATAACATTGCCGCTCTGGCACAAGAATTGAAATTTTTGAGTGCCAATGCGCGGCCGCTAACGGAAGAGGAGCAGATACAGGGCAGGGCGGTGACCATTATGGGTGACAAGGCCATTCCCTATACGCTGCTGAAGAAAGTGATGGCCACCTGCGCCGAAAACGAATACCGCAATATTTCATTGGCTGTCTCTAAGGCGAGCGATGAAAGTGCGGCAACGGACAGCTGAGGCGGGGATTATGCAAGCAAAGAGAACGGCTATCATTAAGCCCAGTTTGCTCCTGCCCTGGAGTTCACTAGAGCAGGACAACGAGCGCTACAAAAAAATCCTCATCGCGTTATGCGTGGCATTTTTGATTTTGGGTATCGTTGTTCCGCTCATCAATGTGCCTGAAATAACGCGCGAGAAAGCGGCTCAACTGCCACCGCAGTTAGCGAAAATTATTTTGGAGAAAAAAATACCGCCGCCACCGCCGCCCAAACCAAAGGAGCCTGAAAAGCCCAAGGAAGAGCCTAAGGAAAAACCCAAGGAAAAGCCCGAGGAAAAGCCTAAGGAAAAACCTAAGGAAATTGAGCCGCCCAAGCCCGATGTAGCCAAGGCGCGAGAAAAGGCGGCCAGCTCCGGATTGCTGCAGTTTCAGGACGACCTGATGGATATGCGCGAAGCGCTCGACGCCTCAGACGTGGCTAGCGCTAACATTACCCGCGGTGCTGCCGAAGCTGAAAAGCTCGATCGCTCCATGATCACCAGCGGTGCTAAATCCACGTCGGGTGGTATCAGCAATGCCGCAGTCAGTCGCGATACCGGTGGCGTGGCGCTCAGTGGCCGGGAAACCACCAAGGTGGACTCCAAGCTGGCTGCCGGTGGTACGGCCGTAAAAGCCAGCAAGAATAACCGCGATGTCTCTGGTCGCAGCGAGGAAGAAATTCGCCGCGTCATGGACAAAAACAAAGCGGCCATTTTTGCTATTTACAACCGTGCGTTGCGCAAAAACCCCACCCTGCAGGGCAAGGTAGTAGTCAAAATGGTGATCGAGCCCAACGGTCAGGTGAGCGCCGCCAGCCTGGTGTCGAGTGACCTGAACGACCCCGATCTAGAGAGTAAAATCTTGTCGCGCTTGAAGCTGATCCGCTTTGCACAGGAGAACGTGACACAAACGTCACTGAACTACTCCTTCGACTTCCTGCCTTACTAATAGACAGGGAAAATCGACCACTTTACGAAGCCGGCTTGCCGGCTTTTTTTATTTCTCTACCCCTATGGCGAAGGCGAAAAAACAGGCGTAGATTATCTTTGTGTCTCCCAGGACGGGTGACACGCCTGTGCAAGTTGACACCTGCTGGGCGCTTGAGTTGCTTTACGGGCAAAGGCTCAAAATTAGGGAGAGCAGCGCCGTGTGGCCACCCCATGTAAAGGCACCTACCCCATTCTTGGCTTTGTTGGCGGTGTGTGTCTGTCTCGTCGCGATTGGCGTGTTGGATTACGTCACTGGCGCCGCTTTGTCTTTTTCTTTGTTTTACCTGTTGCCGGTCATGTTGGCGGGTCGTTGGTTGGGTTACCGGGCCGGCGTATTGGTGGCTTGCCTGTGCGCATTAGCCTGGTATGTCATTGAGTCCTTTGCCCAAACGCCCGACACGTCGCTCTGGGTGGCGGTGTGGAACGGCTTGGTGCGCCTGTGCTTTTTTCTGCTCTTTAACCACATGCAGGAGGTGATTTTGTCGACCTTGGCGCGCGAGCAACAACTGGCGCGCACCGACGATTTAACCGGCGCCATGAACAGCCGCCAATTTCACGAACGGCTCGAGCAAGAAATTGTGCGCCATCAGCGCTTCGATCAATGGCTCACTGTGGCCTACGTGGATGTCGACGATTTTAAGGCGGCCAATGACAGCGGCGGCCATCGATTGGGAGATGCACTATTGCGACGGATCGTGCAGGTGTGTCAGTCTACGCTGCGCAAAGTAGACAGTGTGGCGCGCTTGGGGGGCGATGAATTTGCCCTGCTTTTGCCCCAAACCGATGTCTTGGCGGCCCAGACTGCATTGGCCAACTTGCAGGCGGCTATCAATGCGCAGCTCGCCAGCCAACCGCCGGCTGTGACCGTGAGTATTGGCGCCGTAGCCTGCCAGCGGCCGGCGATGGGGGCCGACGTACTGCTGAGTATGGCCGATGCTTTGATGTACCGCGTGAAACAGCACGGAAAAAATGGCCTGCTCTGCGAATCGATCAAAGACGTCACCCATCGCGCCAGTACCGAGCGCGGCGTGCTAGGTTGACCGCTATACTCGACGCGTGACTGTGCGCTTCAGCCGCAACGACCCACCTGTTCACCCATCCATTGCTCCGTCCACATCGACGAGGAAAATCATAAGTCATGAAATTTTTGTTTGCGCTGCTATTGGGGCTGAGTTTATCCGCCCTGGCCGAAGATGAACTGCAGCTGCGCCTGGACGCTTGGCAAGCGGGTTTTACGCCTACAGCACTAGGTGTTCGCGTGCAGCAGGCCGACGCGCTGCAGCAATTTTATCAGCAGCGGGCATTTCAAGGGCTCTGGGTCGTGGAAAATTCGTTGACCACTCAAGGCCGACGGTTAATTGAGGTGCTCCAGACCATAGATCGCGAGGGTCTATTGCCCGCTGATTATTCGGCCCACCGCTTGGCCCAGGCTGCGCCAGATTCCGTTGCGCCGCTGTCATCGCCCGTCGACACGGAGTTACTGTTGAGCGACAGCTTTCTTACCCTGGTGACGCACTTGCAAGGCGGAAAGGTGTCGGCGCTGCAAGTGTTATCCGATCAATTGCCCGCACCGCGCAACCTCACGCCTGCGCTCCAGCGTCTGGAGGAGTTGGCTGCAGGTGCTGCGTTGGATGACGTGCTCAATCGCGTGCGCCCCAATCAACCGCGCTATTTTCGATTGATTAGGGCCTTGGAAAAACTCCGATCGTTCAGCGAACATCCTTGGCCTGCTTTCGCGTTGCGGCCCTCTATCAAAGCCAACGGCAAAGACCCGCGCCTGGCCGATATTGCCGCGCGGCTGGTACTATTGGGGGATCTGTCGGCGAGCTGGCAGGCGGATCATCTGGATGTCGAGCTGGCGACTGCCGTGCGCAATTTTCAAAAGCGTCACGGTCTGCAAGAAGACGGAGACATTGGGCCGGAAACCTTCAGTGCTCTGAACGTGACGCCCGCGGAGCGCGCTCAGCAGATTATTGTCAACCTGGAGCGCTGGCGCTGGTTAGACAGCGACTTGGGTGACCGGTTCTTGCTGGTAAATATCGCGGGCTTTGATTTGCGCCTTATCGAAAACAACGACAGAATCATGCAGCAGCCGGTAATTGTTGGGCGCGATTATCGCAAAACGCCGGTGTTTTCCGACCAGGTGCGTTACCTGGTATTTAACCCCACCTGGACGGTGCCCGCCAAATTGGCTATTCAGGACAAGTTACCCGAAATTCAAAAAAATCCTCAGTACCTGTTGGACTATGGCTTTACCGTATATCGCGGCGGCAGCGCTGAAGTTGTCGATCCCTCCACCGTGGACTGGCATGCGGTAAACCGCAAAAATTTTAATTTTCGCTTAGTGCAGGCGCCAGGCCCATTGAATGCCTTGGGGCAGGTTAAATTTATGTTTCCCAATGCGCACGACGTCTACCTGCACGACACACCGGCGCGCGAATTATTTGATAAGCATCAGCGCGCATTCAGTTCCGGTTGTATTCGCGTTGCAGATCCCATGGCATTGGCTGTGTTGTTGCTAAACGAGGAAGGTTGGACACGAGAAAAAATCGACGCAATAGTGGCCTCCGGCGTAACCACCACGGTTCACCTGAAAAAGCCAGTACCCGTGCACATTGAATACTGGACTGCCTGGGTCAACAGCAGCGATACCCTGCACTTTAGAAGCGATATTTACCGACGCGATCCGGCGCTGTTGCAAGCGCTGACTCAACCTTTAATCAGCGCTATAGACGCGCCGGGAGTGCCGTCGCTATGACATCATTGAATGACGCCTTTGTTTTCGTTTTGCGCGCATTGTGCTTGTGTGGCTCCATGACAATTGCGCCGCTAAGTTTCGGGTTCGATCCACAGCTTGCGCCTTTCGCGGTGTCGCTCAATGGCCGTGCGCTGGACAATGCCATTGGATTTCAGCCTATTTTACCGGAGCAAATGATTCACTTTGCCTTTGCAGACGATCAGGATTACGAGTTGATTGTTGGCGATATGAGCCAGCCAAGCAAACAGAGACGCATTGATTGGCGCGCGCCGGCACAGCCTGGCTACTTGCCATTAACGCTAGTGCAGCGCGCCACTAACATGCGCATCGCACTGCAGGTCTTTGTCTTGGTGCCGGCAAAAGAAGTTAAGCAGGGCAAATTAAAAGGTTACCGCATTGGCAATTATCCGCCGGCCCGCAATGGTTTACAAAGCTACGCTCCGCCTATCGGCTATATCGAGGTGCAGGCCAACATGTTGGATTTGAAAATTTCGCCGCACTTTACCCTTGGGCAGTTTTTATGCAAGCAGGCCAGCGGCTACCCAAAATTTGTCGTGCTGCGCCCGCGCCTGTTGCAGAAACTGGAATTGTTGCTGCAGGATATTAACGCCCAGGGTATAGACGCAGACGGCCTGGTGGTGATGAGCGGCTACCGCACACCCTACTATAACCGCGCCATAGGCAACGTTTCTGCTAGCCGTCATTTGTACGGTGGTGCCGCCGATGTGTACGTGGATATTGCGCCGAAAGACGGCGTGATGGACGACCTGAACGGCGACGGTAAAGTCAGCCTAAAAGATGCAACTTACCTCTACCAGCGGGCAGACACGCTGGTAAAGCGCACCGGCCGCAAAGATCTGGTGGGTGGCGTGGGACGTTACGACAGCAACAGCGCCCACGGTCCCTTTGTTCATGTCGACGTGCGTGGATCTAGGGCGCGCTGGGGACTCGATTAACGGCCCGGCTGCAACGCCCCAGTTGCGGCGATAAACCGGCGTGCTTAGAAGGCCCAACTGAGGCCGGCGCGCACGGTGAAATTTTGTTTGCGCGCGCCCTCTGCGGCCAGCATGTCGCGCGTATTGCCGTAGCTGGTGATCCAATTAACGCCGACGTAAGGCTTGAGCTGGGGCGAGTGGATATAGCGCAGGCGCACGCCTAGCTCCAGGGTGCTCAGGCCTTGCCCAACGCTGGTTTCCACATCGTCTTTGCTGTTGAATACCAGTTCGGCTTTCGGAATCAATTTCAGGCGCGGCTGCAATTCCCAGAAATGTTCGGCGCCCAGTAGCAGGCTTTGATTATCGCGGTGGGCGTAGCCTGTCACTTCAAAGGCTGTTCCCTGCGCGTTTTCACCGCTTAGCGAAAGCACGGCCCAGTTGCGCTGTGGATCTGGATAGGTGTCGTTGCGCAGACCAGCGCGCAATTGCCAGCTGTCGTTGATGGCTTTTTGCACCAATAATTGCAATTCGTGCGCGCCTAAGTGGCGATTCGGGACCTCTGCACTGGTTTTTAATACCAGCGCCTTGTCGGCCGCATTGCCGTAGAATAATTCGCCATCCCATAGCGCTAAACCTTGGCTGCGCAGTTCCAACTGATCGAACTCACCGGAAAAACGCGCCTCTTGAGCCTGTAGCGATGCCGCACACAGCGCCGACAACACAGCCAAAAATTTTTTCAACAGTAAGCTCCAAATGTGAGTGGGTTGAGTGCTCGGCCTCGCAATTAAACGAAAGTGCTAACTCGTTGGCGATCATAACAACTATTGGCGCGTTATATCGCAGTGTCATTGGGCATAGCAATGGTTAATGGTTACTATGCCTATTCTGACAGGAGGTCGATACGACAATGATAAAAACGCACCGACGCGCATGCCACCTTTGCGAAGCCATTTGCGGCTTAGAAATACAAACCGACGGCCAACAAATTGTGAGTATCAAGGGTGATAAAGCCGATCCCTTGAGCGGTGGCTATGTGTGCCCCAAGGCCGTGGCGCTGCAAGACATTCACACAGATCCGGATCGACTGCGCACACCCATGCGCAAGACGGCCGCTGGTTGGCAGCCGATCGGTTGGCAGGAGGCCATAGCACTGGCGGCCGAGAGGTTTGTCGACCTACAAGCTGCCTACGGCGACGACAGCGTGGCGGTGTACGCCGGCAATCCGGCAATTCATTCCATTGGTACCTGGCTGTACTCGGGCTTGACCACCCGCGCACTTGGCACCCGCAATCGCTATTCGGCCACGTCGGTGGATCAGCTACCGCACCATGTAGTGGGCCGCTTGATGTACGGTCACTGGCTGCGTATTCCGATAGTGGATTTGGATAACACCCAGTGGTTGTTGATGCTGGGCGCCAATCCCCTGGCGTCCAACGGCAGCGTCATGACAGCACCCGATATGCCGGGCCGCCTCAAGGCGCTGCAGGCGCGCGGCGGAAAGTTGGTGGTGGTCGACCCAAGGCGCACGGAGACGGCACAGTTGGCCGACCAGTACCTGCCCATGCCGCCCGGCAAAGACATCTACCTGCTGCTCGCGTTGCTCCAGCATTTGCTGACGCGTCAGCTGGTTAATCTGGGCCACTTGCAGCCCCTGGTGGCCGGTTTGGATTTACTTGCCGAAGCCCTGCTCCCCTTCACGCCGGCACTGGCCGAGCAGCACACAGGCATTGCCGCGCGCACTGTCGAGGCGCTGGCCGAGCAGCTGGCGCGCGAGCCAAAGGCGGCCGTTTACGGGCGCATGGGCGTATCCACCCAGGCCCACGGCACCTTGTGCCAGTGGGCCATTCAACTACTGAATATATTGACGGGCCATTTGGATGTGCCCGGTGGCGTGCTTCTTACCAATCCAGCGATCGACCCGGCGGCGCCGGGCACCAATCCGCAACAATTTGGCGAGCACCACTCGCGGGTGCGCGGCTTGCCGGCATTTGCCGGCGAATTTCCAGCGGCGGCACTGGCAGAGGAAATATTGACCCCGGGCGTGGGTCAGGTGAAAGCGCTATTGACCATTGCCGGCAATCCGGTACTGTCCACGCCTAACGGCGCCCAGCTCGATAGCGCGCTCGGCAAGCTCGATTTCATGGTGGCCGTGGATTACTACATCAACGAAACCACCCGCCACGCCGACCTGATTTTGCCACCGGTATCGCCGCTGGAGCGCGACCACTACGACCTAATTTTTCTGGCACTGGGCGTGCGCAATACCGCCCGTTACTCCGAGCCGGTGTTCGACAAGCCCGCCGACGCCAAACACGATTGGGAAATCTTTGCCGAACTGGGCAATGCGTTGCGCGCGCGCAAGGGGCAGGCGGCCAAGGCGCTGATTCCACCGGCGCACATGCTCGATCACATGCTCCAGGCCGGCGCCTATAAACTGTCTTTGTCCCAATTGCGCGACCACCCGAGCGGCTTGGATTTGGGTCCGCTGACGCCGCGCATGACTGGCCTGTTCAGTCCCGAACAACCCATCGAACTGGCGCCGCCAGCCCTGTTGGCGGGCCTGCAGGCGCTATCCCTAGCGCCCGCTGAGCGCGCGGGTTTGCAGCTGATTGGCCGCCGCCACATGCGCTCCAACAACTCCTGGATGCACAATTACCACCGCCTGGTGAAGGGCAAGCCGCGTCACCAGTTGTTTATGCACCCAGCCGACATGGCCGCGCGCGGCATTGTCGATGGCAGCGATGTCCAAATTAGCAGCCGCATCGGCAATCTCACCGTGACTGTGCAAGCCTGCGCGGACCTTATGCCCGGCGTGGTCAGTTTGCCCCACGGCTTTGGCCACCATCGCGCGGGCATCGGCACGCAGATAGCGGCGCAACACGCCGGCGTGAGCGCCAACGACCTAACCGACCATCTGGCGATCGACAGTATTTCCGGTACTGCCGCCGTAAATGGCGTGCCCGTCACAGTTACGGCGATCCGAACGGCAAAAGCGCAACCGGTCACAGCCTGAGGCGGCGTGCCGTGCTAGCATCGCTCGCTCTCTAGCTACTCGGTAAATACTCGCCATGGAACAGCACGCAGCACCACAGGCTGCGGCGCTTCGAACGGGCGAGGCGCCCACCTTGATCAGGTCGCGCCCGCCCAAAGGACGCCGCGCAGCCGACGTTAAAAAAATCAACCCCTACGCCAAAGACCCGGTGACCGGCCGTCTCAACTACATGGCGCTGCGGCCGCACCTGCTCGATGGCGATCTGTTGTTGTTCCGGCCGCGCGGGCTCCAGGCCCATTGGCGCAAGCTGAAAGACGGCGCCTCCGACCACCTGGGCTTGGTGGCGCGCTGGGGGGAGCGCATCATGGTGTTTGAGGAGTGCGCCAGTGGCGTTGTGGCGCGCCCGCTATCGGGGCGGTTGGAGACCTATGCCGGCACCGTCGAACTGTTTAAACCCCAGCCGCAATTAAAGCTCACCGGCGAGCAGCGCAGTCGGGCGCGCGATGAACTGTTGGCGCGCCTCAGCGCTAAACCCGATTGGCGCCAGTGGTTATCACCCGCCGCCGATGGCGTAGATCTGACCCTGGCGGTGTACGGCAGCGCACTGGTTACGCTGGTGCCACCGGCGTTGGCGGACGACAACAAACTGACCGCCGCCCAAGCGCTGGCGCGCGCTCCGCAACTGGCCCGCGTTGGTCTGTTAAAGTAGCTGGGCACTGTTGCCCGGCGCCTTGGGCCGTTAGACTGACGACCTCGAAGCCGAGCCCACCTGCCCATGCGCCGCCTGTGCCCCCACTGTCGATTGACCGCCGCTGCCTGCCTGTGCAGCAGCGCCCGGCCCCTGCAGGTACAGACCCAGGTGTGGGTGTTGCAACACCCGGCGGAGCGCGACCATCCCAAGAACACCTTGCGCCTGGCGCGCTTGTGCCTGCCGGAAATTCACGTGTTGGTGGGTGAAACCCCCGAAGATTTTCGCACAGCGGTGGCCGCGTTGAGCCCCGCCAAGGCCGTACTGTGCTATCCAGATCCCACCAGCGTCGCCTTGGAAAGCCGCCAGCCCGTGGCCTCGCAACTGGTTTTCATCGACGCCACCTGGCGCAAGGCCCACAAAATACTGCAGCTCAATCCCTGGCTGCAGCAGTTGCCGCGCTGCCACTTTAACGCGGCGCCAGTGGGCGAATACCGGTTGCGTAAAACCCGGCGCGCCGGTGGCTTGTCCACCCTGGAAGCCATCGCCCATGGGCTAAACTCAGTGGAGGCCGGCGACTATCGAGCGCTCTACGAGGTGCAGGCGCTATGGGTGGCGCGGGTGCAAGGCTTTATGCCAAAGGCAGTCAGGCAACGCTATGAACCTTGAACACTTACAGTTCGACCGTCGCCAGGGCCAATCCCTGCCGCTGGCCAACGCGTTTTACAAGCGCGTGGACAAGCGCCTGAAAGCCCGCGCCGATGAGGTGGTCTGGACGGCCAGCTGGCAGGGTACTACCCTGGCGGCCCTGCGCTTGCGACCGCTGCTCACTGGCGAGCATCTGGTGACGGGTGTCCTGGTCGATCCCCAATTTCGCTGCCGAGGTATCGCAAGGCAACTGCTGCAGGTGGCCAGTGTCGACTTCAGCCGGCGCTATACCTACCTGTTCTGCGAGCCGCAACTGGCACCGCTTTACCAGCAGGTGGGTTTTCAACAGGTGGAAAAAGATGCCATGCCCGATCCGCTGGTGGGGCGCTGGCAAGCCTACCAGCGCAAAACCCCGGAATTGATTGCCATGTGTTTTAACTAACGGAATTTGTATGGGTTGTTTGTACTTTAAACTGCACAATGTGCCCGCCGCTGAAGCCGATGCCGTGCGCGCCCTGCTCGAGGACGCCGACATCAGCTACTACGAAACCGATGCCGGCAACTGGGGGCTCTCGCTGGCCGCCATTTGGCTGACCCACGAAGCCGATCAGGCCCGAGCCCAGGCGCTGCTAGCTGCCTACCAAAGTCGGCATCGGGCCGAGGCCCAGGCCGAGTTAGCGCAGCAGGGTTTGGAAACACTGGGCCAGCGTTTCCTGCGTCAACCCATTCGCTTTGTGGCCGCGCTACTGGCAGTGGCGGCCATTCTCTATTTAATGATTATGCCCTTCACAGGCGCCTGGTCTTAGGGCCTTTTGAGCTCAGCGCCGGGCAGTGGTTTGCCCAGCAACAGCGCCCAAAAGGCTGCGCGCGCCTCTGGGCCCGTGTCGCGCTCCACAAAGTAGGCCACATGGACACCCGCGGCGGCGCTCGGATCTAATGCGATACCCCACAGCGGTTTGATTTGATTGGGCACCAGCGAATAGCGTACATCTACCACCCGCAGCTGGTTATCGACGGCCACATAGCCGTTGGAAAACCACTGAAAACGCCCGATGTCGCGGGCCTGCTGGCTGTCTGGCTCCAACCAGGGGAAGTCGCGCGCCACATCCAGTTTGCGCAAGCGGTCGCCCGGGTAGGTTTTGGGCGAGCCCAGTACGTGCATGGCGTCCACATAAAAGTGGTCGTCGGTTTCGTACACCAGCTTCCAGAGCCACAGGTTGGCGAAGGTGGGTTTGGCTTCGAGCCGCAACGGCACATGGCCGCGCGCTGCGGCCAGCGCCCAGCCGGCCGCCTCGGCCCGTTCGCGCTGCAGGGCGCCCAAGCTTAAATAGCACAGCGCCCACACTAGACCTATTTGGGCAAAACGCGGGCGCCGCTTAAGCAAGCCCGCCAATAACAGGCCCAGCAGTGGCAAGGTGAACAGCGGGTCGATGATCGACACAGTATTCCAGGCAAAGCGCTGGTCCGACAGCGGCCACAGTAGCTGAGTGCCATAGGTGGTGCAGGCGTCCAGTAGCGCGTGGGTGGCATAGCCGAGCGTGGCGAACAGCAGCGATTGCGCTAACCGCAGTTGTAAGCGCCTGCCCAACAGCATATGCAATAGCCAGCCGCACACCAGTCCGCCAAAGGGGATAAACAGCAGCGAGTGGGTAAATTGCCGGTGGTATTCCAAAAATAGCAGTGGGTCGGTACTGGAGCGAATTAACACGTCCAGATCGGGCGCCATACCGGCCAGGCCGCCGATGACGGTGGCGCCCAGAAGAGTGCGGGGGGTGGAGGTGCCTTGCGGTAGGGTGGCACCCAAGACACCTTGAGAGACGGGGTCCATACTGTCTTCACAGGTTGAAAATAGGCGGCTACTGTAAAACGGCAGGCAAAAAGCCGCCAGCCCCATGCGTCTAATCGGCAGAGGCCGTATGATGGGCACCTCGCCCTCGCTGGATAGCCCGACCAAGGAAAGTTCATGCTCAAAGCACTGCGCGCCCGCTGGCAAGCGCTCTACGATCAATGGCATACCGCCGAGCCCGAAGAAGACACGGGTGCACTGCTGAGTCCGTCACGTCTGGAACCCTTGCAGCAATTGCAACAGGACAGCTTACCGGCGCCGCTGCTGCAGGCCTTTGCCCCGGCGCCGCTGGTTTATCAAGACCCGCGCTATGTGGGGCGCGAAACGGCCCTGGAATCGCTGGAAAAGGCTATTGCCGAGTGGCGCGAGGGTGCCGGCCGGCTGTCGGTTCTGGTGGGCCCGCCCGGTTCGGGTTTGACGTCTACCCTCAACCAGCTGCGCCATCTGGCGGAGGCCGTCACCTATCTGAGCCTGCCGCAGCGTCCCTGCTCCAGCGCCGACGTGATGCGCCTGTTGCAATCGGTGTTCGCTTTGGAGAGTGCGCCCAAGAGCACCAGCGCCGCCATCGACCTTATCAACGCGCTGCCGCCTCGGCTAATACTGTTGGACGATGGCCATATGCTACTGGCTCGTAAAATGGGCAATGGTGCGGCCTTGCAAACTCTGGGGGCGGTGCTGCTCGCCACTCAACAGCACCACTGCTGGATCTTAGCCTGTGCGCGCCAAGCTTGGCGTCGGCTGTGCTTCATGTACGACTGCCACCGCCTGTTTTGGCGGGTGGTGGAGATCGACTACTTTACCGAGGCGGAGCTGAGCCAGTCGGTGGATGCACGTATTTACGGGTTGGGCTACCAATGGCAGGCGCGAGCAGGGTTGCCGGAGGGCGAGCGCGATCCCTTGGCTGCGCACTTCAAACGTCTGCACAACCACGCCGAGGGGCATCCGCAACTCGCCTACTTCCTGTTGCTGCAAGCGCTAAGCCTGGATGACTCGGGCCAGGGCCTGCAGCTGGACGACATACCCCGCCTGGATGTCAGCCTCGTTAAAAGCTGCTCAGACGAAGAGTTGTTTAGCCTGGCGGAAATACACGCTCACGGTGGGCTGGAGCGGGTAGAGCACGAAACCCTGTTTCGCCTGGCGCCGGACCAGAGTTTGGTGCGCCTGGAGCAAATGCGGCAACAAGGCTTACTGGTGCGCTGCGAATCCAGCTACCGGTTAGCGCCGTTAATGGTGCCCGCCACAGTCCAACATCTGGTTAACGCCAACCGGCTCTACTGACGCAGCGTAGCGGCCGCCCTTTACCTTCAGGCACTGGAACTATGGATACACCCAGCGAAGCACTCAATAACCTGTTAACGCTATTTTCTCCGGGCAAATTGGCGGCCATCGCACTGTTGGTGGCGATGGCGTGGCTGATGTTGACCCTGATGCTGCAGCTGTTGCAGCGCTTGGCGCTGCAATTTCCCCGACACCGCTTGTTAATTAACCGCATTTACCCGCTCACGCGGGTGTTGGTGTGGATCGCGGTGGTGCTTTACGCGGTGGTGGGGATAGTGCAGCCGCACCCCAGCGTCCTATTTGCCATGCTCGGTTCGGCGGGCCTGGCCCTGGGTTTGGCCACCCAGGAGCCCATTAAAAATATGGTGTCTGGCTTGATTATCATGATTAATCCGCCCTATCGGGTGGGCGACATGGTTAGCCTGGCCGGCCATTACGGCGAAGTCATCAAGCTGGAGTGGAGCGTCACTTGGCTGCGCACCTTTGACGACAATACCGTTATGGTACCCAATGCCGAGGCGCTTAAAACTGCGGTATCCAATGCCAATAGCGGTGCCTTGGACGAGCAAATTGCCGTGACACTGCACCTGCCCGCCCACAGCGACCATCAGCGTGCCATGCAACTGGCGCGCGAGGCCACGCTCTGCTCGCCCTATTGTTTTCTAAAGAAGCCGGTCATTGTGTTGCTGGATACCGAAAATCATCTGGGCCAGGTGCAGCTGCGGGTCACCGTCAAGGCCTATGTGCTGGATGTGCGCCTGGAGCGCCGCTTTGCCTCCGACATTCACATCCGGGTGATCGACGCATACAAAACCGCCGGACTCTGGCCGCTGCCCTTCGAACCCGTCGCGGCGCAACCGTCCGGCGGTCAGCCCATTGGCTAAGCTTGCCGACTTGATGGACACCCACTGTCAGTTGGGCGCAGTTGAATGGCTGGGTGTGCGGCCCGAGCGGCGCGCGGCAATGCAAGTGGTGGACGTTGTCGAGGCCGTGGCCGAGCGGGGTTTAACCGGCGATCGCTATGGCGCGCGCGGCGGTAAGCGCCAGGTCACCCTGCTGCAGTGGGAGCACCTGCCGGTGATTGCGGCGTTGCTTGGGTTAGCTGCTGTCGATCCGAGTCAGTTGCGCCGCAACCTGTGCGTATCGGGTGTGAACCTGCTGGCGCTGAAGGACAGACGCTTTCAATTGGGCCAGGCGGTGCTGCAGGGCACGGGCTTGGCGCATCCCTGTTCGCGCATGGAAGCTACCTTTGGCCGGGGTGGATACAATGCGGTGCGGGGCCACGGCGGCATTACTGCCCGCATTTTGCAAACCGGCCTCATCCGCGTTGGCGACCTGCTCACACCACTCGGCTCAGCGGACTAGGGCAGCAGGGTTTTTAACGTTTTCGCAATGTCCTGAACCTGCTCCATGCACACCTCGTGGGCCATGGGGTAGCGCTGATAGTGGGGCGTCAGCCCCATCTCCTTCAACCGCCGGCGCGCCTCGACGCCCATAGCTTCGGGCACCACATCATCGCGATCGCCGTGAAACACATACACCGGTATCTGGGCGTTGGCGGCGCTGGGGGTGACGCTGCGCCAGGTGGCAAAATAAGTGGACAGTGCCAGAATGCCAGCCAGTTTATGGGGGTAGCTCAACCCGCAGTGGTAAGCCACAGCGCCGCCCTGGGAAAAGCCCGCCAGCAAGATGCGCTCGCTGGCGATGCCGCGCGCTATTTCGCGGTCGATCAGTGCGGCGATGGCATCGCTGGATTGCTGAATCTGCTGTTCGTCGATCTTGCGTTCAAAGTCCATGGCCAAAATGTCGTACCAGGCGGGCATCACATAGCCGCCGTTAATGGTCACCGGAATTTGTGGCGCGTGCGGAAAAATAAAACGCACCGCCGGCGCGTCCTGCAAGCCCAGGTGCGGTACCAGGGGCTCGAAATCGTGGCCGCTGGCACCCAGGCCGTGCAGCCAGATAACACTGGCGCTGGGTTGGCTGCCGGTTTCGACGGTAATGTGGGGTAGGTAATTCATTTATACTGTCCGCAATTTTCTGGGTGCTGGTGAATCCGCGCAGAGTCGCGAAGGCCAGCGCAAGTCAAAGGTAGCTGATGACCGCCGATCATAACCGCTTTTCCACCGCCTTTGGGGACTGCCAGCTCTCGCGCTGCTCGCGCACCCAAAGTCGCACCGAACAAAACCTGCAGGCCTGGGACGCAGCCGACGAATTGTTGCTCGAGCACTTGGCCGAGCAAGGCCTGTCCGAGGGCGCGCGCTTGCTGATTGCCAACGACGCCTTTGGCGCTCTGGTCACGGCACTGCCCTCGACCCTGACGCTGGATTTTTGCACCGATTCGCACCTCAGCACCCGCGCCGCTCAGGCCAATCTGGCGGCCAATAAAAATGCTGCCGCGCACATCCGTTGGCACACGAGTCTCGATCAACCGACCGGCCCCATCGATTTTTTGCTGATCAAATTGCCTAAAAACCTGTCGCTGCTAGAAGATCAGTTGTACCGCTACCGTCCGCTGTGCAGCCCACAGACCCAGGTGATAGCCGCGGGTATGATCAAGCACATGAGTGCCGGCGCTTTTGCGCTGTTCGAAAATTTGATGGGCCCGACTCACACGTCACTGGCAAAAAAGAAAGCGCGATTGATTTTTTGCACGCCCGAGGCCAGGCGCCTTCAACAGGGCCAATCGCCCTATCCGCTGCGGCTTGCGCTCGCCGAGCGCGGGCTGCAGCTGACCAATCACGCCAATGTGTTTTCGCGCGAATCGCTCGATATCGGCACCCGCTTTTTTCTCGAGCAATTACCCCGCGCCACGGGGCCGCAACGCATTGCCGATTTAGGCTGCGGCAATGGCCTGGTGGGCATGGCAGTCGCGCAACAAATGCCGGTGGCAAAGATCGATTTCTACGACGAGTCTTACATGGCGTTGGCGTCGGCCCACGCGAATATGGCCGAGGCTTTTCCACTGCGGGTGGATCAATGCCGATTCATCGCCGACGATTGCATGGCCGGTGCACCTGACGACCACTATGATCAAATTTTTTGTAACCCACCGTTTCACCAGCACACGGTGGTGGGTGGATTCGTGGCCAACCAGATGTTTCACGACGCCCGTCGGACCCTTAAACGCGGCGGTCAATTGTGGGTCGTGGGCAACCGCCACCTGGGCTATCACCAACATTTAAAGCGATTATTTGGCAATCTGACGCAGGTGGCAGCCAATAAAAAATTTGGGGTGTTTAAGGTGATCAAGCCATGAACCAGTGCCCCAAGTGCGGTTATCGTCGCCAGCCTAAAGATGGCCAGGTACACCCGGACGTATGCCCGGCCTGTGGCATTGCAATTAACAAATGGCGCGCGCGCAATGAGCCTTCAATCAAGCGTTCGGACAGTGGCCCGGTTGCGCCTAGTTATCGCTCGGCGGGCGGGCGCATGGCTTGGCTGTGCGCGCACTTCATGTGGGTGTCCGTGCCGTCGCGGGCCGACAGCATCTGGGGGCGGGCAATACTGACGGCGCTGTTGGCTCTGTGGGGGCTGTGGTTTCTGTTGCACGGCATCGATTGGGCCATTATTGGTGGCTCCTTCATGCACAATATTAATTTGCCTTTCCACGAATTTGGTCACGTATTATTCATGCCCTTTGGACGCACGTTGACCATACTGGGCGGCAGTCTGTTTCAGGTGCTATTGCCGCTACTTTTGCTGTGCGTATTCAGCTTTAAACAGCGCGACAACCACGCCGCCAGCGTCACCTTTTGGTGGTGCGGCCAAAGTTTTATCGATTTAGCGCCTTACATTGCCGACGCGCCTTACCGCGCGCTGCCCTTAGTGGGCGGTGCTGGCGAAGAGAGCCACGATTGGGGCAACTTGCTAAGCCAGTGGGGGCTGGTGGAGCAGGCGCAATCGCTGGCGCGGCTCTGTTTTGCAGTGGGCGCTCTGATTATGGTGGCCGCGGTTGTTTGGGGCGCGTTATTGTTGCGTAAACAGTGGCAACTGGCACAGACAGATTAACGAGGAAAAATAAACTCCCGATGCGTCATCACTACTGACACCATGCTGTCAGCAGGGCGGGCGTAGATTAGGCATCACAAGTGCGCGCTTGTTCAATTCACAAACCAAAGGAATAAGACAATGAGTGATGCAGTCGAATTAGTAACTTTTAAAACCAACCCTGGTGTCAGTCGGGCGGATTTTCTGGCCGCCGATGAACCCATCAATGCCTGGGTGCAAACCCAACCCGGCTTTCGCTACCGCAGTTTGAATTTGGTGGCGGGCAGCACCGGCCAGCAGTTGCAGTGGAGTGATATTGTGTACTGGGATAGTTTGGAAAACGCCAAACGTGCATCCGAGGCGTTCATGGCCAGCCATTGCAATGGCGATTTTATGGCCATGATCGATGGCGATAGCGTATCGCTTAGTCACAGCGAGGTGCAGCACATGGCCATGGGCGACTGCGGCAGCTAAGCATGCGCAAGGCCGAGCGGTTGTTTCAGATTGTGACCCTGTTGCGCGGCCGCCGCCGCGCAATCACGGCGCAATCTTTGGCCGATACGCTGGAAATCTCGGTGCGCACCCTGTACCGGGATATCCAGGCCCTGCAGCTCTCGGGTGTACCCATCGATGGCGAGGCGGGCGTGGGTTATTGCCTGCGCAAAGATTACGAATTGCCGCCGCTCATGTTTAACGCCGATGAAATGATGGCGCTATTGCTGGGTGCTGAAATGGTGCGCGCCTTTACCGATCCGGAACTGGCCCGCGCGGCCCAGCAGGTGGACGATAAAATTCGCGCCATTTTGCCGGAACCGCTATTGCGGCGCGCCGAGCAATTGCCCTATTGCGTGCCCAGCGAGGGTCAGCAAACTGAAGACAGCGCCACCCACCTGTTGTTGCGCAAGGCCTGCGAACGCCAGCAGTGGGTGCGCCTCGATTACCGCGATGCGGCGGGTAACCCCAGCCAGCGCAGCATTTGCCCGCTGGCCCTGGTGGGCTGGCGCCACGGCTGGACGCTCCTAGCCTGGTGCGAACTGCGCGCAGATTACCGCAACTTCCGCTTAGATCGCATAGACAGCGCGCAGGTCGAAGCGCGCTATTTTGACACCCATGCAGGCATGAGCCTGACCGACTACTTAAGCCGCCTGCAGGGCCCTCAATGCCACCATTAGCACCAGCATGCTTTGCCCAGGCTGCGGGGCTTGCTATCCTTGCCCCTCTCGCACACCGGTGGAGCCAGCGATGACTATCCCGATTCTTTGCCTGCTAATTGCCGCACTCTTGATAGTGATTTCCAAAGCGCCAGTGGCCGTGGCTATGGCCCGCTTGGATGGCCGCTACGACAACCGCAACCCCCGCGCGCAGCAAGCCAGGCTGGAGGGTTTTGGGGCCCGCGCTTTAGCGGCGCACCAAAACACCATAGAGGCCTTTCCGGTATTTGCCGCCGGCGTTCTGGCCGCCCTGTGGGCCGGTGCCGATGGCCTTTGGACCAGCGCCTTGTGTGTGGCCTTTATTGTGGCGCGGGTTTGCTACCTGCTGCTGTACTGGTACGACAGGGACAAGGTCCGCTCGCTGGTGTGGGGCGTGGGTCTGCTGTCCAGCCTGGCGCTAATGGCGCTGGCACTTTGAGGTGTCGGCAAATTTAAATTGGATGTAAACCCATGAGTTCTCTTCAAGATCAACTGTTAAAGGCCGGTTTGGTGGATAAAAAAACTGCTAAGCAAGCCAGCAAAGACAAGCGCAAGCAACAAAAAGTGGCGAAAAAATCGGCCCAGCCCCAGGTGGATGAAACCAAATTGGCCGCTGAAAAAGCCCGCGCTGAAAAGGCCGCGAAAGATCGCGCTTTGAACGCCGAGCGCGACGCACTGGCGCAGCAAAAAGCCATCGCCGCGCAAATCAAACAGATGGTGCTCACCAATAAGCAAAGCAAAGGCGACGGCGACATTGCCTACAATTTCACTTTTGAAAAGAAGATTAAAAAAATCTACGTATCGGCTGCTGTGCAGGCACACCTGATTGCCGGCCGCCTGGTTATCGTGGGCCTGGACGATCGCTTCGAACTGGTGCCCAAAATCATCGCCGAGAAGATCCAAGAGCGCGACCCCAACATGGTGGTAGTTGCGCCCAAACAGGCTGAACCAGACGACGCAGACGATCCCTACGCGGACTACCAAATTCCCGACGATCTCATGTGGTAGGCCGGTGTCTACCCGCGCCACTACCGAGCGAGATCAAATCATTGCCGCCACCGAACAATGGCTGCGCGCGGTGGTTATCGGCCTGAATCTCTGCCCCTTTGCGCGCAAACCCGAGCGCGCCGGCTTGATTCGCTACGCCGTGTCAGAGGCAGATGACGATGAAACGCTCATGGCTGAACTACTGCACGAGTGCCAATTGCTGGACGAGTTACCCGCGACCGAACTGGAAACAACACTGTTAATTATTCCCGCGCACCTGCAAATCTTTGAGGACTTTAATCACTTTTTAAACTTGGCGGATTGGTTGATCGAGCGCCACAATTACACCGGCATCTACCAATTGGCTACTTTCCATCCAAACTATCAGTTTGCCGGCACAGAGCCTGACGACGCCGAAAATCTGACAAATCGTGCGCCTTATCCCATATTGCACCTGTTGCGCGAAGACAGCCTCGCCAAAGTACTGGCGAACTACCCTAATCCAGAGGCGATACCCGAGCACAACATTGTTCGCGTTGCGCAGCTAAGCGCGGCTGAACGCCGCCAGCTTTTTCCCTACCTGTTTTCACCGCAATAAATGGGCGCGCTTCATCGCGCCACCAAGGAGACTCAAAATGCGTTATTTACACACCATGGTTCGGGTTGCCGATTTAGCGGCGTCATTGGACTTTTACTGCAATACATTGGGCCTGATTGAAATCAGTCGCAAAGACAGCGACAAGGGCCGCTTTACATTGGTTTTCTTGGCCGCTCCCGGCGATGCAGAGCGTGCGCGCGAGCAGCAAGCGCCGCTGGTGGAACTCACCTACAACTGGGACCCTGAGCATTACACCGGTGGGCGCAACTTTGGCCATTTGGCCTATCAAGTCGACGACATCTACGCTCTGTGCGACAAGCTGCAAAGCGCTGGCGTCACCATCAACCGACCGCCACGCGATGGTTATATGGCATTTATCCGCTCGCCCGATGGCATCTCAATTGAGTTATTACAAAAGGGCGAGCCCCTCGCGCCGGCCGAACCCTGGGCGTCTATGGCTAATACCGGAGAGTGGTAGTGGCGCGCCAAAATGGAGTGGTGCAATTGGCGCAAAAGCTGGCGCTGATCAATGAGCATTGGGCACCCAAAGTGGTTGCGGAGATGAACGACTACCAGTTCAAACTCGCCAAGCTCCAGGGCGAGTTTGTCTGGCACAGCCACGTTCACACGGATGAAGTATTTATTCTGCTCAAGGGCGCATTGACCATTGAACTGCGCGAGGCTCCAGAGGGCATTGATCGGGTGCATTTGTCTGAAGGCGACTTATACGTGGTGCCTAAGGGCGTTGAGCACAAACCGGTGGCCACAGAGGAGTGCCATGTGTTGCTGGTGGAGCCGCGTGGCGTGGTGAATACGGGGCAGGCCGGGGGTGAACTGCAAGCACCAAACGATGTGTGGATATAGCTCGCGCCAGCACATCTTGGGCTATGCTCTGTAACGACAAGTCAGCGCTAGGAGGGCCGGTGAACGCAGGCCGGAACCTATGATAAAAGTTGTTGCAATTGATCATTTAGTACTGCGCACGGCGGATTTAGCGCCCATGCTGCAATTCTATATGGAGGTATTGGGTTGCGCACTGGAGCGGGAAAAACCCGAGCTGGGCCTCTACCAGCTGCGCGCCGGCACCGGCCTGATCGATTTGGTTACTGTGGCGGGCCCGCTGGGCGCGAGGGGTGGCCCGGCGCCGGGTGAATGCAACAGCGGCAACAATCTCGATCACTTGTGTTTGCAGATCGAGCCCGAAGACGAAGCCCAGATACTGGCATACCTCAAAACCCAAGGCATAGATGCAGGCCCCTTTGAAGAGCGCTATGGCGCCCAGGGTTTCGGCCAATCTGTCTATCTCACAGACCCGGATGGCAATACCGTTGAACTGCGCTGCCACCGCTACCTGTAATTTCCTTGTGTCAGTCGGCGTTTGATTCGATGCCTAGTGGGCACTAAAGTGTTTCAGGCGTCGCCACATTTCTACGCATGGCTGCATAATGGCGATTAAACACGGCAAAGTAATCAAACAATACCGAGCCTGATTGCGGGTGACCGGCCACGGCCAGTGCCAGTGCTGCCGATTCCGCTGTCGATAAATAATCTGCATGGGCGGCAGTGCGAGTGGCGTAGTGGGCGCGCGCTTCGGGTGCAAGTTTCAGTGCGGGAATCTGTTGCAGCCAAGGGCTTAAGTTGTACATACGCCGGCCCTGTTTCCAGGTGCCGTCCAGCAAAATCAGCGTCAACACCTTCTCGCTCGGCGCTGGCTGGTTCACGATTGGCCGGTTGCCAGCTTCATCGCCAGGAAAAATCACCAGACACTGCCGGCCTGGGTCGGCCAATAGCGCCAGCAGTGCCGGGTGTGGTGTTAACCTGTCCCAACAAAAGGCGTGTGTTTGACCGGGAAAACAATCGGCAATCAACCGGCCGGTATTGGTGGGTTTAAACAATTCGTCCCGGTGCATCACCAGCACAAACTCCACCGGACTCTCCGCCGGCGCTAAAAAGCGGCACACGCAATGGCTGCTTTTCAACTGACATCCTTCACACCGCACTGCCAAAATTCCCCGCGCTTGGTAGGTGCGGGTAGAGGTGGCCATGATTTGGGCGCGCAAGCGGTGATAGGCGGTGGGGGTCATGAGAAGACGTTGGTCGATGGAAAGCGGGAGATTGTAACTGATTGTGCGCTACATGGCTTGGTGCCGCTTTCATTTGAGAACGCTTTATCATATCCACTATAAATCCAATGCTAAGCGGATTATGAGCAATTCTGTGATTCGAACCAGTATTTATCCACACTTAGCCGCAATCCTAGGTGCTATGCGTGCGACAAAAAAATCGGTTCAATTGAGCGTTCGTAAATACAGACCGCGTTTCACCATGCGATAGATCAACTGATCTCAAGCCGCATAGTGTAGCAGTCGAAGATAGGTGAGTCACAAATTCCAATAGCATGTACCACGACGAAAGTGGCGGACTCCCTTTCTATCGAGCTATAGAGTCGGCATCGAGTACGCCTCAATGAATGATAATTACTACAAAGCACACTATCGGCTACGATAGGGCGCTAATCTAAATGAGGCCGACGCCGAAAAAGGTTTAACTTGGTCTTGATAACAGTACTGAAATTTTCTGCGCAAGGGGCAGTCTATGGCCTAAATCCGGTTGCGCTTGCTTGCACTGCCTGCTGGGAGGACGTTGCCTTGGACGTTCGCGACTATCGATTGATTGCTTCAGTTTCAGAAAAGTCATTCGCTCGGTTGTGAGGTAAAAGTATTTTGTGCAGTCATTAGCAGGCTGACACCGTCAGCCAATGCATTCGTATGCAGACATTCAGCCCTTGAGGTGGCGACCTATTTTTTTGACAATCGAGACATGACATTCTTCCGGTTGCCTCCTATGCCACGTTTCATTGATCACTTGCACGCCTTTCGAGGGTTAGCCATCGTCGCTATCGTCGGTGCACATGTTTGGTCATTTACGATATTCTGGACGGGTGGTTTGAATGCTCCAGGGTTGGCGTATTTATTTGCAGCGACAGAGACGCTGTTTCACGGTTCAACATTATACTTTGCGCTGATATCCGGATTGCTATTTACGCAGGTGTTGCAAGGCCGAAGTTGGCGTCAGTTCCTTTCTGGAAAAATTAAACACGTGCTGCTTCCGTATATGGCAATGTCATTGCTGATGACGCTGCTGTTTTGGGACTATACGCTCTCGCAAGATCCAGATGCTCAATTTTGGTCCACCTTTGGCTGGTCGCTAATCGCCGGCAAAGCGAGTATTCACCTCTGGTATATGCCGGTACTGTTTTTTCTATTTGCGGTGACGCCGCTATTGGCAGGTTGCGCGGCACGGCCCTGGGGGCGTGTATTGCTCGCCATGGTGATTGTCGCGCCCTTGATCATATCTCGAACGCCATTTCCCGATTTCGTTCAGTGGCCGACGTTTGTTTATTTTACCGGCGCCTATGCATTGGGCATTGTGGTAGGCGGTCAGTATGAGCGCGTAATGACCTGGGTTGCCCCCAGCGTTGGTTGGCTATTGGGATTGGTGTTAATCACAAGCGTGTTCATTTTTTGGGGTTATAGCCACGACGCGGTTAACTACGGGGTCTTCAATCTGCGGCAGTCGCTCGTTTATGTGCAAAAACTCGCAGCCGCCTTGATCGCACTGCATTACTTAGCACGATATGAAACCCGGTTGCCACGCGCGTTACGCGTGTTGGGCGACTACGCATTTGCTGTCTACTTTTTACACGTCATAGCGATTGGCTACTTAATTAACGCGGGGTTTGAATGGCTTCAAGCTGAACGAACCATAGTAAATTTGGCATTATTTGGCTTGTTAAATCTCTTCGTCGCCATTGCTGCCAGTATTGCAATTGCCTGGTTGGTTAAACGGTGTTTAGGTCGCCACTCACGCAAGTTAGTCGGCGCATAGAAAATTTCACATTAACATTGTTAGAGAAAATCGCGAGAGCAGCTTGCTAGAAAGACTCTCCGTCCGATGTGGGGTGCGCATCAATTACGTTATTGATCTAAAATCGGGCGCGGCGTAGTCGGTGGTAAGTGATTTCGAACAATCTGGATGAGGCAACCAGGAGAGTATGCTGGCAGCAATATAAGGATAAATCCGAAAAGTACCATATGCTAATCAAACTATTCGTTTGCAACAGATGTGACATTGGCGGTTGCTTCAGAAATCGCTTCTCATCGATCGCCTACTATCTATATCAGTGATTGAGTCCCCAATACTGGTGCTGACGTAGGTTTACGGCAAGGCTGGCCAATCACAATTATCGATGCATTGTGTCACAATCAAAGGCATCCGAGTTATCGATAGTCTTTTAGTACTCGCAGCTCGCTTTGCGTTGTGCAAAACCAATAGCCGCTAAGTATCACCGCCTTTAGGCGGTGATTTTACCGACAAACTGACGCACCAGTGGTGCCACTAGAGCAACCGTTGGAAAAGCAATGGGCCAGGTGGTTATACAGCTTTTTATCCACTGGCCAAAAAAGCCCGCGTGAAAGCCTTGCGATACGGCCAGTACAAAGGCGGATACTATGCACACCATGATGGCTGACAGCAGCGCGCTGAATAAGAGTGGGGCATAACGGGCGGGAATGCGCACGATAATCTCCTGGTAACGAATAGGTGAGTTAGCCGGCTAAGCGGGATGAAATAAAATGTACAGCCCAGGCTGCTAAATACAGGCCTGCACCAAACACACTGTGCGTAATAAGGCTGTGCAGTCGCGCAGTATTTGGTTTGGGCGTTTTAGCGGCGGCGATACCTGCGCCCATGCAGGGCTGCATCATTAAAAACGGGGCGACCACAGTGCCCAAACCCACGATCAATGCCGGGGCTAGCGTTGGGCGTTGAATCCAGGTCTGGCCATACAGGCCCACCAACAGCGCCGCGAACGTTATACCGATGATGTAGTGGGCCGTCCAGCCAATAATGTGCTCGCCACGCACGGCAGGTGCTGCGGCGATGGCAGGGTGGTAAATTTTGCCGCGTCGCATATGGGCGATCCAGCGGCCCACCAAGCCGTAATTTGGTGCAGCTATGCCAAAAAGTAGCTGGCGTGCGCCGGTCCACAGGTCCATAACTACCGTGGCGCCAACGCCAATGATCAGTACAAATATCAGATTGTTCATAGGGCCTCCTGTACATGCCTTGATTTCAAACAGCTGCCAGCGTACAACTTCAAGTCAACTTGAAGTAAAGGGGGCTTAATGGATATTGCCGAAGTGGCGAGACGATCGGGCCTACCCGCGTCCACCCTGCGCTACTACGAAGAAAAAGGATTGATCCGCTCCATTGGTCGGCAAGGGCTGCGCCGTGTGTTTGGCGCCAGTATTCTGGAGCGTTTAGCGCTAATTGCATTAGGACAAGCGGCGGGGTTTTCACTGGATGAAATCGCCCAGATGCTGGGGCCAAAGACTAGCCCCAACATAGATCGCGCGCTTTTGCTCGCTAAGGCCAATCACATCGATGACACTATTCAGCGGTTACAGGCGATGCGCGATGGTCTGCGTCATGCCGCTGCCTGTACGGCGCCGAGCCATATGGAATGCCCGAGCTTTCAGCGGCTGTTAGCGCTGGCTGCGCAGGGCGAGATACCGAGCACAGTCGTAAGGCTGTCGCAGAAAAAAAGCGATCGATAGTGTATTTTAGGCCGTCATAGGTGGGGCGGTAGCGACCGTGCTGACTGGTGGTTCACTGGCGAGCAAGCACTGGCTTGGCCTGAGCGGGGCGCGTAGCGTTGGAAAAGTTAACTTGGGGTGGCGAATCGCGCACCGCCCGCTAACCTGGGTGTTGGACAAGGAAGGGCACAATGGAAGATGCAGCAATATTGGTTCTGATGGCGCTAATCGCCGGCCTAGCCATGCCGGTGGGCGCAATAGTTGGGCGCTTTGAAAACATTCGCTCTCAGTGGTTGCAACAGGAGTTTCGCCACGCGGTTATGGCCTTTGGCGGCGGTGCGCTACTAAGTGCAGTGGCGCTGATATTGGTGCCCGACGGCATAGAAAAAGTGAAGCCCAGGCTGGCGGCACTGAGTTTGTTGCTGGGCGGATTGGCATTTATGGCGGTGGATATTTGGCTGGCCAGGCGCAAAACCTCCGCCAGTCAGTTGGTGGCGATGATGTCAGATTTTGTGCCCGAGTCCATTGCACTGGGTGCCATGCTGGCGATGGGAGGCGGCGGTGCTGCCTGGCTTTTAGTGTTATTGATGGCATTGCAAAATATGCCTGAAGGCTTTAACGCGTTTCGAGAGATGCGCGAATCCAGTAACCTCTCTAGCCGCACCATCATAGCGGCTTTCACTGGCATGGCGCTACTTGGACCGATTGCCGCATTGGTGGGCTATTATTGGCTGGCAAACTTTCAAGTGCTGCTCGCCATTATTATGCTCTTTGCCGCCGGTGGTATTTTGTATTCTGTGTTCGGCGACATTGCACCCGCCGCCAAGCTAGACAACCACCGAGCCCCGCCCATGGGCGCGGTGTTGGGCTTTTCCCTGGGTGTGGTGGGGCACATGTTGGTGCACTGACTGCTGGTAAATACTTTCTATCCACTGAGCTGACCATGGTCGCAGCGCGGGCAGCGGCATAAAACGATTAGAGCGGCTGTCGTACGCAAACGCGTCGCAATATTAAGTTTCACGACTTCAAGTCCAATAGAAAAAATGAAAAGTATTTCTGCCGTTAGTAACCTGTTACTGGCACTTTGGCAGTGCATTACTTACCTGTTCACGCGAGCGAAATATATTCTTAGCTGATATTTATTTAGGTGGTGTTTATAAAACTATCGGGCGCTCAGGCGCCCGCAGTACTGAATAGCAACGCTAGGATTGCATCGCTTTAAAGCGCGCCATTAGCGCGGCCGTTGAACCATCTACGTCGATGTCTTTATTGTCCACCAATGCGGGATGAATGTCGTTGCACAATTGTTTGCCCAGTTCTACGCCCCATTGATCAAAGGCATTAATACCCCAGATTACCGATTGCACGAACACCTTGTGTTCATAGAGTGCGATGAGCGCGCCCAGGGTGTGCGGGGTGAGCTTGTCCATCACCAGCGTATTGCTAGGGCGGTTACCGGGCATCACTTTGTGGTGGGCCAAGGCTTGAGCGTCGCCCTCGCTGTAGCCCATGGCCAAGAATTCGGCCTTGGCCTGGGCTTCATTCTTATCGAGCATCAGCGCACGGCTTTGGCTAATGCAGTTGGCAAAAAGTTGTGAATGGTGATCGCCCAAGGGGTTGTGACTGGTGAGCGACACAATAAAGTCAGCCGGCACCATGCGCGTGCCCTGGTGCAGCAATTGGTGAAACGAGTGTTGGCCGTTGGTGCCAGGCTCGCCCCAGATAATGGGGCCGCTGGCGTGTTCAAGGTAGCCGCCGGCGGTACTGGCCTGTTTGCCGTTACTTTCCATATCCAGTTGCTGGATGTACTTGGTGAAGGCGCTCATGTAGTGGTCGTAGGGCAATATGGCATGTGTTTCCGCACCCCAGAAATTGGTGTACCAAACCCCCAATAGTCCGAGCAGTGCGGGCAGGTTTCTGTCTAGCGGCGCTTCAATGAAGTGGGTGTCCATCGCCGCCGCGCCGTCTAACAAGGCGCGAAAGTTGTCCATGCCGCAGGCCAGCGCGATGGGCAAACCAATGGCAGACCACAGCGAATAGCGCCCGCCCACCCAGTCCCACATGGGAAAAATGTTATCGGCATCTATGCCAAAGGCCTGTACCTTTTCGAGATTGGCACTGACTGCCACAAAGTGCCTGGCCACCGCGGCTTCGTCGCCCAGCGCTTGCAGTAACCACCGACGCGCAGAGCGGGCATTGGTAAGAGTTTCGGTGGTGGTAAAGGTTTTTGAGGCCACCACAAAGAGCGTGCTTTCCGGGTTTAGCGGTTTAAGCGATTCGATGAGATCTGAGGCATCCACGTTGGAGACAAAGTGCACGCGAATACCCGCCACGTGATAGGGCGTGAGTGCGCGGGTCACCATGACCGGGCCTAAGTCGGAGCCGCCAATACCAATATTCACCACGTCGGTGATGCGCTTGCCCGTGAAACCGCGCCAATTGCCTTGGTGTACGGCGCCGACAAATTTTTCCATTTTGGCAAGCACGGCTGTCACTTCGCGCGTGTAGTCGGGAAGTTTGCTGGTGCGCGCGCGCAACAGCGTGTGCAGTACCTGCCGCTTTTCGGTGGTGTTAATGACATCGCCGTGGAACATGGCGCTAATCTGCTGCGTCAAACCGCGTGCCTGTGCTAGCCTCAGCAGTTGCGAAATGGTTTCGTCTGTAACCAGGTTTTTAGAGAAATCCAGGGTAATACCGGCGGCACCGACAGTGAATTTTTGCGCGCGCTGGCGATCTTGCTGAAATAAATCCACCATTTTTGTGTGCACAAGTTCGGCCTGGTGCGCACGCAACGCCTGCCAGGCGGGCAATGTTGTGGGTGTGGTCATTCTATCCTCCCGATGAGTGCGCTTAATTCTACACACTTGTGATGACGCTGTGGCGAGGCTGTGAGTGCGGTTGGGTGGCGCGTAAGAAAAAGCCCTATAATTTCACTTTCTGTTGATCAAAGGACGATACGCCATGACCCCAGACCTACAGCAAATGGGTGAGCTTTACCAAATGGTAGCGGAGTTTTTAGTGGCCTATAGCTTTCAGTTAGTGGGCGCGCTGATAATTTTTATGGTGGGCTGGCTACTGGCGGGCAAGCTGGCCAAATTGGTGCAGCGATTGTGCGAGGCGCGCGCGATTGATGTCACGCTCAGTCGATTTATCGGCAGCACCGTAAAAATGATAGTTCTGGTGTTGGTGGTTATTATGGCGCTGGGACAAATGGGCATCAGTGTGACGCCCTTTGTGGCGGCGGTGGGTGCATTAACCTTTGGTCTATCACTGGCCGCGCAAGGCCTAGTGGCCAACTACGGGGCAGGCGTAAACATCATTATTGGCCGACCATTTGTCGTGGGCGATACCATATCTGTGTGCGGAGTGAGCGGTCAGGTAACCGAGGTACGGCTGGGCCAAACCCGGCTGGTGAATGAAGACAAGGTCACCATCACCATTCCCAATAAACACATCATCGGCGAGATACTTCACAACTCGCACGAGCACACGCTGGTGGAGGCACAGGTGGGCGTGGCCTACGGTACCGACATGGATGCCGCGGTCGAAACCATTACCCAGGCCATCGTCAACACCGACGGAGTGGCAACCGAACCGCCGGTAGTGGGCATTGAAGCCTTTGGCGATAGTAGCGTGAATATCGGCTATCGCTATAAGGTGGCCACTGACGCTCTGTTTGTGACGCGGTTTGCGGTGAATAAAGCGGTTTTTGACGCCCTGCGGCAGGCGGCTATCGAGATTCCGTTCCCGCAGCGCGAGGTCACCCTCACGCGGGCGGGTTAGGCTGATTTATAGCATGTTGACCAGCTCGGGGTTGGCCTCGGGTTCCGTCAGGTGATTGCTGTAGTTAGACAGGGTTTTTATGGCCGCGATTAATATCAAATCGTACACATTGCGTTTACTGAAGCCGGCGGCAAAGAAGGCGCTTAACTGTTCGGGTGCCACCCAACCGCGTTGATCCACCAGGGCGCGGGCCATGGTCACCAGGGCGCGATCCTGTGGGTCGTCAATGTCGGTACCCTGGTGCAGGGCGTCCAACGTTTGCTGTTTGGCTTTGGCCTGCTTGCCAAACGCGCGGTGGGCCAGGGTACAGAATTCACAACGGTTGTATACGCTGATGGCTAGCAGGGCTATCTGCTGCTGGGCTGGATCAAGATCGGTCTTAGCCAGCAGGTCGGTGAGCATGGCGTAGGCTTCGATGGTGTAGGGTGCCTCGGCCATGTAGGCAAATAGATTGGGTACAAAACCGTACTTTTTCTGAATGCCGGTGAGTACGTCTTTGGCTGCACCCGAGCTATTTTCGGGTGTGTAAAAGGTAAAGTCTGTCATGGGGGCTCCCCTGTAGGTGCACTGAATGAGTCCACAGCTTAGCCAAGGCGTACGCACGATAAATGATTAAAAGTCCACTTTTGTTGCTCCATCGTTCAATTTTTGCGAGCATGGCTGATTTGCCAGAGAGAGGTGGGCCATGCACCCGTTTTGCGACTTTGTGCGTCTACTGCGCTTGCAGGTGCGGATTTACCACAACGCCAGGGTGTGCGGTAACTGGCGGCTAAGTACCCACAAGCTGGGCGCTACCTGCTTCCACATTGTGACCCAGGGCAATTGCCTGTTGACCATCCCCGGACACCTGCCAGAAACGCGATTGGCAGCTGGAGACTTAATTATCTTCCCGCGCGAATTGCCCCATTCACTGGCCCCCGTTGATCAGCTATCGGGCGAGCAGAGTCACCGCAGCTATTGCGACCCGCAGCCGGGGACCGGGCTTTTGTGTGGCGAAGTAAAACTGTTTCACCTCTATGGCGACCAGCTGTTGAGCCAACTGCCGCCGTATTTACTGGTGCGCAATGGCCCGCAAGCCCCCTGGTTAGCGGCTTTGCTGGCGCTCATAGTACGCGAGAGCGAACAGGCCGTTGAGGCGCCGCCGGTGGTGTCGACAGTGTTGATTGATCGCCTGTCCGAGTTGCTGTTTACCTATGCCTTGCGCGACTACCTGCACTCGGGTGCGGCTAACACTGGATTCTTGGGCTTGTATGCGCATCCTCAGCTCAGCCGTGCACTGGCGCAAGTGCACCAGCAGCCGGCCGCGCGCTGGCGGCTCGACGACTTGGCGGCCTTGGCGGGTATGTCGCGCACCCGCTTCGCGCAAACCTTTAAAGCGGTCAGCGGCTGGACGCCGAATCACTACCTTACTTGGTGGCGCATGCAATTGGCTTGGGAGCAGTTGCGCCAGGGGCACAAGGTGGGTGCCGTGGCCCTGGCAGTGGGCTATCAATCGGAGGCGGCGTTTTCTCGCAGCTTTACCCGCCACTTTGGCCGTGCGGCGGGGCAGGTACGACGCGGAGATAGTGCGCTCTGAACAGCCAACAAATCCCCGTTGCGGCATTTGCCTTTTGCTGGCGGTGGCAGTACCGTTGGCACAGCAATTCTGCCCTACACTCCGTGTTTTCGACTAAGGATCTACCGATGACCGACGCTACTGCACTGGGGACTAAATTTTCCGCCCATCCCGCCATGTTTAAGGCCCGTCCGTTTAGCTTCATATTGTGTGTATTGCTCTGTGCAGTGGGCATTGGGATTATTATTTTGATGGTGTGGTATCTGAAGTGTAAATCCACCAAGCTGTCAATTATCGAGCACGAAGTGGTGTTAGAGCGCGGCCTGCTTAGCAAAGAGCGCATCGAACTGGGTTTGGCCAGCGTGCGCTCCGTGCGCGTTTATCAGAGCTTTTTAAACCGCATCACCGGCGTCGGCAAAATAACCGTATACACCGCCGGCGATAGTCCGGAGTTCGAGGTGGATGGCATCCCCGAACCCAATAAATTTCGCGAATTGACTTAGGCTAGTGTAAAGGACTGCCGCCATGAGTACAGACAGCCAAGACCAAAAAGAATCCCGCAAACTGCTGATCTTGCTAGTGATCATCATAGTGGCGTTGCTTGCTGCCGTGTTGATGATGTTGCCAATGCTGTCCGAGCTGGTACAAACCGAGTTTGAGCCAGGTGTAGGCATGAAGCAGGCGGCGGTTATTTCGTTTTTTATTACCGTGGTGACGCTGGCCTTTTTTGCCATTACCGCTGGCGACGGATTACTGGGTGAACTGCAGTTTATGCTGGCCGGATTCTTTTCGTTTTTCGTGATTATTTGGCTGCTCATCGCCTGGATTTTTTAGTGTGACAAGTACATCTGCCAAGGTCGCTACCGGCCGTTGTTATTGTGGCGCCGTGCGCTACAAAATAACAGGCGACATACAACACGCCTGCATTTGCCATTGCCACAGTTGCCAGCTTGCTAGCGGTGCCCCCTGTGTAGGCTGGATGACGGTTGGGCGCGATCAGGTGATGTTGGCTGGGGAGCTCAAAGAGTGCTACGGCGCCCCGCAGGTGCAGCGGTGTTTTTGCGCTAACTGCGGCACGCCCATTAGCTATTCCCACAGTGCTCGCCCCGATCATATCGACATCACACTCGCAACGCTGGACGATGCCAGCGCGGCACAACCCAGCCGCCATATTTGGGTGTCGCACAAGGTGCCCTGGTTGCAGTTGCGCGATGGGCTGCCCCAGTTTGATGAATTTTCTGGCGCCATGGACTGAGGCGCCGCATTTGGTGCAGGGTCCTTTGCCTCGCGAGTGACAGCCCCGATATTTTCTGAACAAGTGCAATCGTTGGCTGCGCGCGTATTTCACGCTGCGTTTTTAGCTATCGCTGTCGTTGATGGTGACTGCCCCTAGCGAGTTTTGGGCCCGTCGTGTCGCTCGGCGGCGTTCATTTTCGATGTGATTAACGGCCTGCAAGTTAGCGACGCTACGACATAAGAAAGCCGCCAACCCGGTTAAGGGCTGGCGGCTATTTGCCGTCTATGATGTAGTCGCTAGGCGCACAGGCGTGGCGTTTAGGCGCCTCGCCTGTAGGCCGGGTTAGCGTTGGCTGCGTTTCCAGCCAAGTCCCAGCAGTCCCAAGCCCAGCAACAGTAGCGAGGCGGGCTCGGGGACATCGCTGCGGCTTACCAGCCACGCGCCCATGGTGCCGCTGGTATCGGCCACAAAGTGGGAGTCGTACCAAGTGGCGTCGTGCACGGCGAGTGATCCGCCAAAGATGAAGTTGTAATAACCCGAGGTATCGTAATCGCCAATTACGGCTTCGCCGCCGGCGCCGGTATCGGTGGTGACGCCGTCAAACAGGCTGTGCAAAATGGCGGATGCGGCAGCACCCATATCGTTGTCGCTGGAGAATACATCGGCAGATGTCAGCGCCAGGCCTGTGGCATCGGACCAAGTGCTGGCGATTTGCTCTGCGGTAGCAAGTACCCAGGTTCTGCCGGCGTACACAACGCCGCTGTCAAAGTTGGCATAGGTGTCGTGAATTAGACCCACGTCCAAATAGTCGTAACCCAGGTTGGTATCCGTGGTGTAAGTGCCATTGTCGATGATGGTGGCGCCGGCCATGGAGCTGACCACTAAGCTGAGTGCGGCGACCGCTGTCTTAATACTTTTCATACTGATTATCCCTCTTCCGTGTCATTGAATATATCGCGACACAAAATACGGCAATATTTACGCCAAGTATTTTTAATCGCTATTTTTCAGAAGCTTACATACCTGTGGGATAGCGCGATGCCAGAGTGTGTAAAAAATGCTGACAGATTGATTGTATCGGATACCTGCGTGTTTACTTTTTGGATAGAAATACTCCTGAGCAAAATTGAGGCATAAAAACTAGAAAGTGGATGTCTGAAGTAAGCCGTTAGTGGCAATAGATTCTCATGAATAATTTTAGAAGTGCGCACATTAGCACTTTCTTATGTGCTGACTAATAAACGTGCTTTCAAACACCAGATCCCGCGGGCGTTGACCCCCTTTAACGCTGCCAAAGCCGGTCTTGGCTTTAATACAAAAGCTGTCGTTGATTGGCATTTCAGCGGTTCTATTGAGTGCGAGTTTTCGGCTGCGCGCTTGCCTCGCGCCAGTTCATCAATGATCTACTTTTATGTTGTGGGCCAGAAGTGGCCATTGCGACTTAATTGAGGATGTTATTAACAGAGAGAATTGATATGCAAAAGCTCATGGATAGACTGTGTTTAGTCTTGTGTACATGTTGTTTATTGGCGTGTGACGATTTAATTATCAACGACGACGGGCAGGTAAGACTGGGTCTGGAAGACTGCGAAAATGTGGCCTTTACCATTCTAGTGAAACAGCGGGGCAAGCCCAATGTTAGAGACACTAAAAAAGTAGAAGACGGTGTACTTG
>NZ_JBTUOC010000034.1:0-44614 GCF_058345725.1 Simiduia sp.
CCGTGGGCGTGCTGCCCCGAAATACCCGGCTGGCAATTTGGTAGCTGTCGTCTTCTGACAACTCCTTGCCGCGCAGGTAGTTGTACACCTCGATGAAGTTGGCACCGTCTTCGGCCAGGGTGACCGCTCGCACGCGGTTGATCAGTTTGTACAGGCGCGTGGGTGTGGAGCGCAGGGTGATAATTTCGGTGAGCACCGCCAGGCCTTCTTGCGTCACAGTGGACGAGGGCTGGCCCTTGCCTAAAAAGGTGCAATAGGGCTGCGCCATGCCGTTCAGGGTGGTGCCCAAATGCACCCAGCCCTCGTGGGCTTCCAGCACGTCGATATCGTTGTTGTTGAGCTGGGCGCCCTTGCGGATTTTGATGTAATCGGTGCCGGCGGCGGCGTCGGCAGTGATGCCGTCGCTGATCATGACCCTGATGCCGTCGTTGGGAAACACCTGGCCCATGCGCAGGTTGAGCTCGGTCACGGCGGCCTCGGCGTCTATGTGTTTGGGCTCCTCCTGCATGGACTGGTGTTTCAACAGGCTCACCAGGGTGGTCTCCATGTTGGTGCCCAGCTCCGCCACCGTGGGGTCGCCGGCGTGAAATACGTCGGAGGCGGAGCCGTACAGCTCTTGCGACAGGTCGCCAAACTCATCGGTGCCGCGCGCCTCGAGCATGCGCACCACCATTTGGTATTCCCGGCAGGCCCGGCGCATCATGCCGGTGACGGGGCTCAACTGGCCCAGCTGGCGGTTGATGTCGCGCTCGATCTCGTGAAACTCCTTGCGCTTGTGGTGCGGATCAAAGCCCAGGGGCGTATTGGCGTAGTAGTCGCCGGTGACCGCTGGTTGATTGCGGCACTGCTGGGCAAAAAACTGCTGTTTGATCTGGCCGTCCCACTTCACGGCATCCAATATGCGAATGGGCTTTTGGGCCTCCACTATCCGGTCTGACAGCAGTTTGACGGCGGCGAGGTATTCGGGTGTGGCGGCCATGTGCGGGTTCCTGTGGGGCGTTGGCGCAATAAAACGCAAAAGGGGGCCTACTTTATAGTAGCTTGTGGCGCGAAAACAGGAGCATGGCATAGGCTTTCGCCTTGGGGTAGAATGCCGGCCAATACCTGAGCGCTGCACTCGGAATTGAAGGCAGCAACCGTCCGGTTAAATTGGCATTATGAAGTGGGGGTTACCAGTGGACACAATTGAGACCATCAAACAACAAATCAGCGAAAACGCCATCATCCTTTATATGAAGGGCTCGCCCAACGCGCCCCAGTGCGGTTTTTCGCAGCGCGCATCCCAGGCGATCATGGCCTGTGGCCAGCGCTTCGCGTACGTGGATATTCTGTCGAACCCAGAAATCCGCGCCGAGCTGCCCAAGTACGCCAACTGGCCCACCTTTCCCCAGCTGTGGGTGAAGGGCGAATTGATCGGCGGTTGCGACATCATTACCGAGATGCACGGCAACGGCGAGTTGAAAACCCTGCTGGACGAAGCGGCCAGCGAGTAGCGCAAATGGCACAGATCAAGCCCCTCACGCAGGGGCTTTTTTGTGGGTGGAGGGTTTGCTCCGCGGTCTTGTTAAATTAACTTTGGTTATATAAACAGCGTCAAATAATCTTAGACTTTATAACGTCGCTATTTTATGTTGCTGCGCTACAACTCTTCACTGGCGCTGGTGTCACTCCATTTATGGTGGATTTACTCGGGTATTCTGAATCTCTGTCGCTGCTACTGGTCGCGGGCCTGCTGGCGTGGATGCTGTACGCCTTTGTGCGCGAAAAATTCAGCCCGGATGTGGTAGTGGGCATCGCCGTGGCGGTGTTGCTGTTGACGGGCTTGCTCAACAGCAAAGAAGTGCTGGGCGTGCTCAGCAACAATGCCCCGGCGACTATCGCCTGTATGTTTATTTTGTCGGCGGCATTAGAGCGCACCGGCTGTGTGGACTGGCTGGCCAACCGCATTATGGCGATGTCGGGAACCAGCCCGCGCCAGGCGCTGCTGGTGCTGATGCTGTCGGCCATGGCCATGTCGGCGTTTATCAATAACACGCCGGTGGTGGCAATTTTTACGCCCGTGGCCATCGCCCTGGCCGCCAGCCGCAATATCAAACCCTCGAAGCTGCTGATCCCTCTGTCTTACGCCACCATCTTGGGCGGCACCATGACTATGATTGGTACCTCCACCAATATCTTGGCCGACGGCGTGGCGCGGGATTTTGGCATGACGCCCTTCACCATGTTTGAAATTACCGCCCTGGGCCTGGGCATGGCGCTGGTGGGCGTGACCTTTATCGTGCTGTTTTCGCACCGGCTGCTGCCCGACCGGGAGACCCTGTCCAACCAGCTGCGCATCAGCGGCGAGCGCACCTTTATGACCGATCTGATGGTGCCTCACAATTCGCCCATGATTGGCAAAACCATCGCCGAAGCGGATTTAAACGGCAACAGTGGCAACCAGGTATTGCGCATTTTTCGCGGCGACGAGGAACTCACCGAGCCCGCCCGCACCACCACGCTGGAGTCCGGCGATCGCCTGATACTGCACACCAATATGCAAGACGTAGTGGAGCTGCGCGAGAACGGCCTGCTGGAATTTACCGCCAACGGCGACGAAAAATTTGAAACCATCGCCACCCGCGATGTGATTTTGGTGGAGGCCATTGTGGGCCGCAACTCGCGCTATTGCGATCGCCCCATGCGCGACCTAAACCTGACCGCGCGCTACGGTATTCACGTTTTGGCTGTGCACCGGCAGGATGAAAATATCCAGACCAACCTCGATGATCTGCAGCTGCAGTTTGGCGATGTGATGTTGGTGGAGGGCAGTGCCGGGCAAATTAAGAAGTTTTCAGACAACGGCGACATGATTTCCTTGAACGCCGTGCAGGAGCGCGCCTACCGCCGCGACAAGGCACCCCTGGCCATATTGTCTGTGGTGGCGGTGATGGTACTGGCTGCGTTCAATGTGATGCCCATCGAAGGCTTGGCCATCGTAGCCGCCGCCACGGTCATCATGACCGGCTGCCTGGATGTGGACGACGCCTACAAATCCGTCGAGTGGCGTATTTTGATGATCATTCTGGGGATGCTGGCCTTTAGCATCGCCATGACCAAAGTGGGGCTGGTGCAATTGATTGTGGATCAGTTTCTGGTGTGGGCGCCTTACCTGGGGCCCTGGCTGATGCTGAGTCTGATTTATTTGTTGACCTCGGTGCTCACCGAGATTCTCAGCAACAATGCGGTGGCGGTGCTGGTGGTGCCAGTGGCTATCGGCCTGGCCCAGCAGATGGGCGTAGACCCGCGCCCCTTTGTGGTGGCGGTGATGTTTGCAGCCAGCGCCAGCTTTGCCACGCCCATTGGCTACCAAACCAATACCTTCGTGTATTCGGCCGGTGGCTACCGCTTCAGCGACTTCCTGCGCCTGGGCGTGCCCCTCAATGTCACCATGTGGCTGGTGGGCTCTGCCGTGATTCCGCTTATTTGGGCTTTCTAAGCCACCTTCAAACCTTGCTTTAACACCCTGTCGGGCGTCGAATTCGGTGCCAGGCAGGGCTGTGGGCCGTCTGGCGACTCTAATCGTAAGCAAAAGTTCAATGACATTGTAGATGCAGTTGATAATGTTTCTCAAAAGCATTAACATCCGCGCCATCTTGAATTCAGACCCACCTAAGGAAGGTAGCATGTTGAAAAAATCCCTGTTGGCGCTGGCTGTAGGCAGCATCGCAATGAGCGCCGCCGCGCAAGAGCCCACCAGTGCGGAGTTGTACCAGCTCATCAAACAGCAGCAGGCGCAAATTGAAGCCCTGCAAAAGAAGCTGGAAGCAACTGACAAGAAAGTGGTGGTGACCGAGCAAGACCTGAATGCCAAGCTCGAAGCTACAGCCGACGCCGTCGAGCAATCAGCTGCCAGCAGCAGCGCCTCTAAGACTTCTATCGGCGGTTACGGCGAGTTGCACCTGAACCGCTTGAACGGCGTTAACGGTGTCGCCGACGCCAACGAGATCGACTTCCACCGCTTCGTGCTGTTCTTTGGCCACCAGTTCAACAACAGTGTGCGTTTTTACTCTGAGTTTGAGCTGGAGCACGCCCTGGCAGGCGATGGCAAGCCCGGTGAAGTCGAGTTGGAGCAGGCTTACGTTGAGTGGGACTACGCCGCTAATCAAAGTGTACAGGCCGGTGTTTTCCTGATGCCCGTCGGTATCCTGAATGAAACCCACGAGCCCGATACCTTTTACGGCGTTGAGCGAAACAACGTCGAGAAAAACATCATTCCATCCACTTGGTGGGAAGGTGGTTTGAACTTCAAGGGCGAACTGGCCGAGGGTTGGAGCTACAATGCGGCAGCGCACTCGGGTTTGTACCTGGACGACGGCAAGTACAAAGTGCGCGACGGTCGTGAAAAAGTGGCCAGTGCACCCGCCGACACCTTCGCCTACACCGGTCGCATAAAATACACCGGTATCGCCGGTCTGGAATTGGCCGCAACCCTGCAATATCAAGACGATCTGCTGCAAAGCGAAGACCGTTTAGGTCAGGGCAAGCTGGACGCCAGCCTGTTTGAAGCCCACGCGGTTTACCAGACAGGCGCTTTCGGCCTGCGCGCCCTCTACGCGCAGTGGGAGCTGAACGACATGATCGAAGATGTGAAAGCGGGTGCCAGCGAGCAGAGCGGCTGGTACATTGAGCCAAGCTACCGCATCAATGACAGCTGGGGTACCTTCCTGCGCTACAGCACCTGGGATAACCAGGCAGCCGATGCGGCGGACTCCGAGTATGTGGAGTGGTCTGTGGGCGCCAACTACTGGCTGGCTCCGACTGCAGTACTGAAGCTGGACCTGCTGCAGCAGGAGTATGCGGGCACTGCGCGCTACGAAGGCTTTAACCTGGGCGTTGGCTACTCTTTCTAAGCTGACTGCCTGAGCGAGGCGCCGCTGGGCGCCATTTCGACAGCTGTTGCCGGCCAAAGCGGGCAGCAGCTGTTTGCACATTCGGTGGATGGGTTTACAGACGATGATCTTGCGCAGTTTATTAATCACCCTTTTGCTGGCCGCCCCCGCGGCGCAGGCCCAGCGCGGTGTATTTTTAACTGTCGATCAGTTTTTGGCCCAGCACTTCACCGCGACGCCCGCTACGGAAAGTTTCTGGCTCTCGCCCGAACAAAAGCTTGCCGCCGAGGAGATCCTGCAACGCCGCCCCGGTCTGCGTGCGCGCTACTACCGCGCGGCCAGCCGCACAGCCTGGATTCTGGAGGAAATTGGCAAAGAGCTACCCATCACTGTGGGCGTGGTAGTGGAGCAGAACCGCGTGGTAAGCCTGGATGTGCTGGAATACCGCGAAGTGCGCGGCGGCGAGGTGCGCTATCCCAGTTTTACCCGGCAATTTGAAGGCGCAGCCCTTGAAACCGCTGAATTACAGCTCGATCGTCCTATCGACGGCATTTCCGGCGCCACATTATCCGTGCGCGCACTGCAAAAGATCGCTAGACTTGCGCTCTATTTTCATCAACAGATAGAGGCGGCTCACGCCGACGCAACGCCATCAACATGCTCCGAAAAACTTGGCGACCCATCCTGTGGCGCTGGCACAAACGCATCGGCCTCTCGCTGATCTTACTGCTGCTCTGGCTTTCTGTTACCGGGCTTTTCCTCAATCACACCGACGACATAGCGCTGGCTGAACAGCCCTTGCGCCACGAGCTATTGCTGAAACTCTACGGCGTGGATCAGGTGCCCGTGACGAGTTTGGCGGTGGGGCAGGCGCAGTGGTTGTCGCGCGCAGGCGACGTGTTGTATTGGAATACTCGAAAGCTCGGCCAGTGCGGCGCCGGCCCCTTTAGCGCGGCGTTAGTGGATGACGAATTGGTGTTGGCCACCTGCGGACAGGCGCTGCTGTTGCTGGCCGAGGGCGAGATAGCCGAGCGCTTGGGCGCCAGTTACGGCACGCCTCAACCCCTGGGGCTGCTGGGCCAGTGTGCGGGTCAATTGTGTATGCAAAGTGGCGCGGCTCGCTATTGGTTAGATTTGGATCAGCTGCGCTGGACGCGCACCGACGCTCCCCTTGAATCCACACTGCAGCCTGTGCCCGCGCCGGCGGCGCTCACGACCTTCCTGCGCGAACAGTGGCTGACGGCCGATGTCAACTGGGAGCGACTGATGCTCGATTTACACGCCGGTCGAAGTTTTGGTCTGGGCCCCTGGCTGATGGATGCCGTGGCTATGCTGATCATTGTGTTGTCGCTGAGTGGCTTTGGTATCTGGTTGGCGGGGCGCAAGCGGCGGCATTGAAGTCCCGTTATTTGGCGAGTAATAACTCCATCTTCAGGCCTATGGAGATAACACCCGCCAGGGTGCCCGCCTGGTAGTGGGGCCAGGCTAGGTGCGCAATGAATCGATGGCTGGATTCGTCGTAGTTTATGGCATCAATCCACATGTCGTTGGCGGGCAATTGCGCCGCCTGTAAAAATTTATCCTCGTCGCCCTGCCAGTAATCTGTGGTCTTGTGGGCCGCCGCCAACGTTTCCCCGCGCGCGCCCATGACGATGATTTCGCCAATTTCTACATGCCGCCGCTGGACGTCCACGAGTTGTGCGGATAGCGACTGAATAATGTGCGGATTCTCGTTAAAGGGTTGCGTTCGCCAGTGCGCTTCGCGCTCGCTTAATTGGCCCACCGTTAGGGGAATTCGCAAACTGCTGGCCAAGTGCGCGCGCACCAATTGATTGATCTCCGGTTGCAGTTGGCGCACAAATGACTGGGCAATGTGTTGCTCTGCCTGCGTGAGTTGCATGCTATTGCGCGCGCACTGGCCAGTGAGGTGGTTGATGTGTTGAAAGGTTTCCGGCGGGCTGCTGGCTTTTTGGTGGACCGCCATAAATAGGGGCACAAATCGCAGGAACCGACGCTGCCATTGCCGGGTATCCACTTGGTGTTTCGCCGCCAAATAGTCGAGCGAGTGGGCGTCGGCAATGAAGCGATCTATGCGTTTTTGTTGGAGCAGTTTTAACAATTGGTGTTCACTGCTCACCAACATGCTGGGCGTTTTGCCGTGAGCACTAAGCCACAGGTGTTCATTGCTGCCGCGCACGGCGCCGATACGCACTCCCTGATCTTGATTTCGGCTAATCCACTGCCAGCGCTCGATGGCTATTGGGGCTGTAAGCTGGCCGTTTTCGGGCGCGCGATACACGGGAAACAGCAGATGAGCGCGGCCTTCGCTAAAATTGTGCAGCGCGCGCGCCCAGGGTACCAGGACGATGTCCCAGTGGGTGTTTTGCGCCTGTTGAATACAGTGCAGAGTGTCTATGGTAGTACCGGTCAGATTGCCGTCGCGCAGGTATTGATAGGGCGGGCGCACACTGGTGTTGGCAATCATGTTTGCAGTTGCAGGCAGCCATAGCCCGCAACTCAACAGTGCTGCCCACAGGACTCTGATCGCAGCGCGCATGGTCCACCCTTATCGCTAGCGTTTCAGATAGCCTAGCATTACATCCAGATTTGCGGCGCCCAAATGTTTACTGCGCGCAGGCGACCAGCCGGCGTCTGGTTCGGGCGACTCAACCGTGTCTTTAAAGGGCATTTCCAGGGTCATGGCCAGGCAGTTGAACGTGTGCGCAATAAAATTGGTGCAGATACTCAAGTTAGCGGTGCCCGGTTTGTCCACTTGATAGCCTCTGGCCACCTGAAAGTCCGGATTCACCGCCATCAGCAGCTGCTTATAAAAATCCAATTCAGCTTGCATCTGGTCGTTCCAGGCCTCGATGCCTTCGGCGCCGGCAATGAAGTTGTAGGGCAGGGCTTCGTCGCCGTGCACGTCCAGGCAGAAATCCAGGCCCACGGCTTTCATTTTGTTTAGCACATACAACACTTCTGGGCTGCGTTTAGCCGTTGGCGACAACCATTCGCGGTTTAAGTTACTGCCCACCGCGTTGGTGCGCAGGTGACCGCGCCGACTGCCGTCCGGGTTCATGTTGGGCACTACGTAAAACGTGGCGCGCGCGAGGGCTTCGCGCGCCACCGGATCATCCGCATCCAACAGGCGCTCCAGGAATCCCTCGATACACCACTCGGCCATGGTTTCGCCCGGGTGTTGGCGGCCAATGACCCAGAATTTCTTTTTCGCGGGGCTCTGGTCGCCGATAACTAACAGGTCCATATCCTGGCCATCTAAGGTGTGGCCCAGGTGTTCATAGGTCACTCGGCTGTCGGTGCTCGCCCAACTGATGAGATCGGCGTGGCGCTCCATGGAGTAGGGCGCGAAATAGGCAAAGTAGATGCTATTGGTGGCCGGTGTGTGGCTGATGGTGAGCGCGTTGCCGTCAAACTGGGTGTCCACCCGGAACCAGTTTTCCCGGTCGTAGGAGGCCACTGCCCGGTAGTCTTTAAAACCGTCCACGTAGGCGGCTTTGCCGGCGTTGGTGATGCGCAACTGGCACGCCTGGCCTTCGGCTCCAGTCAGTCGAAAATAGAACCACTGGTAGAAATCGGACTGGTTGTCCGTGCGGATCGCAAGTTGAATGTCATCCGGCGCGGTGCACTGGATGACGTCGATGTTGCCGGCGTCAAACTGGCTGCTGATCTGCATAGCGAAAGTTTTCCTGTTGTCTGAAAATGGAGCGCTGTGCGCTAGTTAAGAACGCGGTAGCCGCGTCCGCGCAGGCAGTTTTTTACCACCTGCTGTTGTTCTCGATTGCCGGCCGCGGCACCCTTGGCCGCGCCGCCCACGGCGCCCGCACCGGCGCCCCGTTGGGCACCTTTGGTGCCGTTAAAGATGGCGCCGATGGCACCGCCGACGACGGCGCCGCCGGCTGCACCGGCGGCAACTTTTTCGCCGGTGTTGACCTGCTCGGCATACTGCTGGCAGGCCGCTAGGTCTTGGTGGTAGCGCGCCATATTCACGCCCTGGGTGTCGACAATGGGCTTATTGCGAGCGCAGGCCGTTATCATTGCGACGGCCATACTGAGAAGGAGTAACCGTTGTAGGGTTTGCTGCAGCGTTTGCATAGGGCGTCCTCATTGGCCGTAACAGTTATTGTACAACGCACGGGCGCGGCAATCGTTGACAGTTCACTCACAGACTAGCAGCCAGTGCCCACACCTTCGCGGTCAACCTTCGCTCGGTGGCAGCGTCGCAAGGCCCGCCACTAGGCAATCCCAAAAGGCGGCGACCGAGCCGATGTGCACTCGCTCGTCGGGCGAATGGGCGCCGCGAATGGTGGGGCCAAAGGAAATCATGTCCCACTGGGGGTAGATGGCGCCCAGTAAACCGCACTCCAGCCCCGCGTGAATCACCTTAACCGCAGGCTCCTGTCCGTACTTGTCACGGTAGACATTGCGCATGTGGGCCAGCAGGGACGACTGCATATTGGGCTTCCAGCCGGGGTAGGCGCCGTCCAGCAGTGTTTCGGCATCCAGCAATTGAAAGTGGCGCGCGATGGTGTTGGCGAGATCGTCGCGGGCGCAATCGCTCAAACTGCGCACCAGGCACCGGATTGTCAGGTGTTGTTGCGTTAGCGCCACCGAGGCCAGGTTATTGGACGTTTCGACAATGCCCGGCAGCGCTTGGCTCATGCGCAGGCTGCCGTGGGGACAGCTGAGCAGGGCGCTGACCAGCTGCCGGCTTTGCAGCGCCGAGAGAGCCTGCGAAGGTGGGGCCGCATGGCTGAGCGTCAAGGCCATTTTGGTTTCTAGGTCGCCGTAAATACCCTGCATGTCGGCACAGAACTTGTCGAAGGCGGCCGTCACGGCGTCCCGCAGGGTTGCGGGAACAACCAGCAGTGCTTGTGCCTCGCGGGCGATGGCATTGCGCAGCGTGCCGCCGTTGAATGCCGCCACTTGCACGGGCAGCGCGTCGGACAGGCGCGCGATAAAGAGTGCCGCCAGTTGGTTGGCGTTGGCGCGCCCCAGATTGATGTCGAGCCCGGAGTGGCCGCCCTGGAGGCCGCTGGCGCTCAGGTGCAAGGCGCAACTGTTGGGCGCTACGGCTTGCCAATCTGGACTGACCTGGGCGGTGACATCCACACCGCCGGCGCAGCCGACGTAGAGTTCGCCCTCGTCTTCGGTATCCAGATTAAACAGCAACCGCCCCTGTAAAAGCCCGGGCGCCAGGCCCTTTGCTCCGGTCATACCGGCTTCTTCGTCAATAGTAAACAGCGCTTCAAGGGGGCCGTGGGTCAGTTCGGTGCTTTCCATAACCGCCAAGATTGCCGCCACGCCAATGCCATTATCGGCGCCCAGGGTGGTGCCCTCGGCCGTGACCCAGTCGCCCTCGATGCGGACAGTGATTGGGTCTTGGGTGAAATCGTGCGGTGATTCACTGTTTTTCTGGGGCACCATATCCAGGTGGCTTTGCAAAATGACGCCGGGCCGATTTTCCATGCCGGCAGTGGCCGGTTTGCGCAGGATTACATTGCCGACTTGGTCGCGCACCAGTGTCAACTGGTGGCGCTCGGCGAAGTGTTGGATGTTGGCGATGACGGCCGCTTCTTGACCCGAGGGGCGGGGGGTATCGCACAGCATTTGGAAGTGTGCCCACAGGGGTTGCGGAGCGAGTTGTGACAAGGGCGACGAATCAGACATGCAGTTTCCTGTTGGCAAAGACGGGTGTTTTCAGGGCTCTGGGTCACAGACGAACGAGCCGGCAATTGCCCCAATGGGGCGCGCGCGATAGCGCCACTTGCGCAAATGCTGATCAGTGTTGGCTGAATTGTAAACAGCAAATAGCCAGGGGCGCCTGAGAGAATTGACTAAACTTAAGCAACACGGCATAAAGACGGCTCACCACCACATCTCCACGCGAGCCATCCGCCGCTGAACCAACCGGCAAAACTAAAACTATAAGGCCTCATGGACATACCGGGTTATAAAATTATCGACAGGCTGGGGCAGGGCGGCATGGCCACTGTCTATCTGGCCATTCAGGAGAGCTTTGAGCGCGAAGTTGCGCTCAAGGTGTTGTCTCCGGAATTACTGCGAGACCCGGCCTTTGGCGAGCGATTTTTGCGCGAGGCAAAAATCGTTTCGCGCCTGGTGCACCCCAATATCGTGACTGTTTACGATGTGGGCGTACAAAATGGTCACCACTATTTGTCCATGGAGTATGTGCCGGGTAAAGATCTCAAGCAATTGCGCACGAAATTGAGCCGAGCCCAGGGCCTGCAGGTGGTAAAAGACATCGCGCGCGCCTTGGATTACGCGGCGCGCAAGGGCTATGTGCACCGCGATGTAAAGCCCGAAAATATCATGCTGCACGAAGAGGACGGGCGTGCGGTGTTGATGGATTTCGGCATTGCGCGGCCGGCCGGGGTGGAAAGCGGCATGACCCAGACGGGCACGGCCATTGGTACCCCGCACTACATGAGCCCCGAGCAGGCCAAGGGCAAATCTGTGGACGCGCGCTCGGATATCTACAGTCTTGGGGTGGTGCTGTTCCAGCTTATCACCGGGCGCGTGCCCTTTGATGCTGACTCGGCGGTGGCCGTGGGCATCAAGCACGTGGCCGAACCCATTCCGCGCCTGCCTGCCGCCTTTGCCGTTTTCCAATCCATTGTGGATCAGGTGCTGGCTAAAAATCCGGACCAGCGCTACCAGACGGGCGCCGAATTGGTGGCGGACCTGGAGCAGATTGACGACGACGATTTACGGCGCGTGGATGAGCTCATTGAATTGGCTGCGCAGCGACTAGAGCAGGCGGATACCAATGCGCCCACGGTGATTAGCAGCGCGCTAGATACCCGCGAAGTGCTGGCCGCAGACAGCGACGAGGCTGCGGTGGCACAGCACTGGCCACAATCGGGACAGGGCACACCGGTGCAATCCATCGGCCGGCGCGGCAGCGATAACCCCTTTGGCGGTGGCGGCGGGGCGCTGCGCTGGGTGCGCAATGGATTGCTGCTACTGCTGTTGTGTGCAGGTATTGCCTTTGGCTTTCGACAGCAGCTGCCGGCCCCTTGGCCTGCCACCATTACCCAACTGCACCACGGCGCACTGGACTGGTTAAAGGCGCGCGCGCTACCGCTCTCGGATGCGCAGTGGCAGTGGTTGTATCAACTCGGCGGCGCCACAGTGCCGGCAACAGAGCCGACCCAAGTGGTCGCCGTACCACAGGTTACCCCAACGACTGCACCCAGCCCGGTGCTGATCGCGCCAACTCCCACGCCCGCCAGACAGCGAGCCGATGCGGTATTGGCCGATACGCGCCCGGTGCTTAGCGAAGACGGTGTGTTGGCCAAGCCTAAGGCGTCGGCGCCCACGGTGGACCCGATAAATGGCGGCGAGGCGCGCGATCGCGAGCGCCAGTTGCAGGCCGACTTACGCGCCGATTTGGCGGCGAGCGCGGCCTTGGCCGACTATTATCGCGCGCTGGCGCAACAACCGGCGCAGGCCGAACAGCTGCGTCAGGGCCAGCAGTGGGTGGCAAGTTTTTTCCAAGAGGCCTTAACCCAAGCTCAGGCGCAGGGGGATTTGGCGAGAGTACAGGCGCTGTTGGACACGGTGCAGCAGCACTTCCCGGCGTTGCAAGATGAGCCGGCCGCGCAAGCAGCCGTCGAATTTCTAGAGCGCGAGCAAGAAATTCAGGGATTGATGGCAACGGCCAGTGCGCAATTTGCGCGCGATGCATTGCTATCGCCGGCGGGCGACAATGCCGTGGACAGCTACCGGCAGGTGCTGGCGCTGGCGCCAGAGCACACCGCTGCTCGCCAAGGCTTGGCGGCGGTGGCCGAGCGCTACCGGCAGTTGGCACAGGAAAAACTCGACGCCGGCGATTGGCGCAACGCCAGCGCCTTGGCGCAGCGGGGGCTGTCGATAGATGCCGAGCACGCGGGCCTGCGCCGGTTGCGCGCCGATGCGCGGCGTGCCGAGCAGGCGGCCAGCGCGCGCGCCCAAACGCTAAAACAATTAACAGCGAGTGCCGATCAAGCGCTGGCCGCCGGCAATATCTACGGTGCCGAAGGCGCGGTGGCGCAATACCTGGCCATGCTTGAGGTGGCGCCCGAGCACGCGCCGGCGCGGCAGGGCATAGCGGCCCAGCTCGCCGCAACCCAAACACAGGTGCGCGAGTTTATTGCACAAAAACGCTTTGAACGCGCCCAGCAAAGTTTTAATCAGGCGCAGCAATTGTTGGCCCAGGAACCGACCTTGCGCGCGTTGAAATCCGAATTGGACGCCGCAGTAGCCGCCGCGATGCCGCTTATTGCGCTGGTGCGCATCGGCGCCAACACGCCGGTGGCTTTTGCCGATCGCCAACCCTTGGTGAAGGGAGCCGATCGCACGCTCTACATCGGGATGAAGTTCCACAATTTTGATGAAACGGCGGTGGTGCAGGCCATCTTGTTAGACGGCGCCCGCGCCATTCAAATCGCCCAGGTGCCGGTGGTGGTCAGCGGTCGGGTTGGCGAAAAAGTATTTCGCATCGACCGCCCGGTGGAGGGTTTTGCCGCGGGCGGCTATAACTTAGATCTTATGTTGGGCGATCAGTTACTGGTCAGTCAGCACTTTCAAATTGCCAATCCGTAAGCGCGGATAGTAACCGGGAGACAGATATGCGCAATGCCGCCGTGTGGTTGTTGCTGAGCCTGAGCCTAGTGGCCTGTCAGGCGCCAAAAAATGTGCAGCAATTACAGCAACAAAATCAGCAGCTGGAAGCGGAGCTGGCCAGTGCCCGTCAGTCGATTGCGCAGCTCCAGGCTAGCGAGGCCGCCCTGCAGGCCGACGTGGCGGAGCTAAATCGCGTGATGAATGTGCTGGGTACAGAAAAGTCGTCGCGCGTACAGGAATCTTCACAATTGCGCGGCTTGATGCGCAGTTTCGTGCAGGACCAAATTGATCTGTTGAAAGACTTTTTAGTTAAGGGCGATCTGCTGGATTATGTGGGCGGTGAATTAGTGGCGCGCAATGGCGTGGCCGACAAGCCCGAGCAGCAACTGCTGTTGGTGGACTTGCAAAACCCGCTGCCAAGCGAGGGCGTGCTCACGGGCGTGGGGGCCTACTTTACCCAGCCCGGTAGTTTTAGGGTCAAGGTGTTGCGGCGCATTGGCGACGATCTAGTGGTGGTATGGGAAAGTAAAACCCTGCCGGTGGCGGCCGCGGGCAAGCAGCGCATTAATTTTCCGGTGAGTGTGGGCGTCGAGGCGGGCGACTTGTTGGCCTATTACTTTCCCAACCAGGTGATCGTTGCCGCCGATCGGGGGACCGGCGACACCCGCACCTACAGCGGCGATTTAGCTCTCGGTAAAACCCTCGCCCTGCGCTCGCTCGACAATGCCAAGCAAAAGCGCGCCTATTCGCTGGGCGTCTACGGCTTACTTAAATCCTCTTGAATTCACTTAGGCTGGCGCGTTGCCAGCCTGTGCTCGCGCCTAAATCAGTCCTGGGTGACAAACGCAAAGTCATCGCGCCCAGGTTGCGGTGTAAAGCCAAACAGTGCGCCGTAAAAATTCAATTCCAATTCGAGCTGATCGACAATCGACTGGGCTTCTCTAAAGCCGTGGCCCTCGGTGGCAAAGGTAATATGCGCGGTGGACACGCCTTTGTTAACCAGTGCGTCCACCATTGCCTGGGCCTGATTGGGCGGCACCACGAGATCTTGTAAACCCTGGAAAAAAATCACTGGGCAATTGAGCTTATCGGCGTGGAGCAGCGGCGAGCGCGCGCGGTAAACGGCTTCGCCCGCCGGCCAGGGTGCGATCAGTGAGTCGAGATAGCGGGATTCAAATTTGTGGGTGTCGGTGGCCAAGGCGGTTAAATCGCCAATGCCGTACAAGCTGGTACCTGCGCAAAATACTTGGCGAAATGTCAGCGCCGCGAGCACCGTGTAGCCGCCGGCGCTGCTGCCTTTAATAATCAAACGCTGTGCGTCTGCCAGGCCCTGGTCTGCCAGGTACTGGGCGCCAGCGCAAACATCGTCCACATCGTAAACGCCCCATTGGCCGCGCAGGGCATTGCGGTAGGCGCGGCCGTAGCCGGTGCTGCCCCGGTAGTTCACATCCAGTACGGCAAAGCCGCGCGACGTCCAATACTGAATTTTGAAATTTAACGCTGTGCTGGTGGCACCCGTTGGGCCGCCGTGACTGAGCACGATTAACGGCGGTTGCGCGCCCGGCGGGCCCTCGAAACCTGTGTTGTGCGGCGGGTAGTAAAACCCGTGCGCGCTGGCGCCCTGGCTGGTGGGAAAGGTCACTGGTTGGGGCGAGGATAGCTGCGCCGGTTCGATTGGGTTGTCCAGCGATGCTTTGTCGCAGTGCCAGGCGCCCTCACGCCAGCGCCAAACGCCTTCGGGGGTGTGGGCATTGGCGGCCAACATGATCGCCTGGCCCGAGTGGCAGGCTATGTCGGCGATATGGGTAAAGGGCGTGGGCAGGGGTGTGAAAGCGAGAGTTTTTAGATCCAGCGTTGCGCAATGCCACAGGCCTTGCTGCGTATAGGTGACCAAGAGCGTATGTGCGTCGATAAAACCGTAGCACGACATACCGAATACCCACTGCGGGGTGGCGAATTCTGCCGCCATAGGCGCAAGGGGTTGCCAGTGGCCGCGGTCATAGCGGTAGAGGTTCCACCAGTCGCTGGCGTCGTGGGTGGCAATTAGCTCGCCGCCCGGCGACCACAGGGGTTGAAAACTGCTGCAGTTTTCGGGACTGATACACTGGGGTTCGATCACTTCGCCCGCGTCGGTCAGCTGGGCGAGCCACAATTGATTGGTATCCCAGGGCATGTTGGGGTGATCCCAGCTGAGCCAGGCCAGTTGATTGCCGCAAGGGCTGAGTGCTGGACTGGCGTAGAAGTCGGCGCCCTCGGCCAGGGTGTGAATGTCGCCATTGGACACGTCAATGGCCACTAGCCGATGAGTCGTTTGAATTGCTTCTTCGGTTTGTGTTTCCTGCACGGCTATGAGGCGATTGCGCCGCCTATCGAATCGTAAATCGGCAAACCGACTGGCGGGCGCCCGGGTAATGGGCTCGGGTGCTGAAAGTGGCTCGGTTGAAGACTGCCGGTAGATTTGCTGATCGGCGCCATTCACAAAATACACCCAGTCGGTGGCTAAGTGGTAATCGCCACCACCGTATTCGTTGGCTTTGGTGCGCACGCTAAAATTAGCGGGCGTCATATCTTGGGCTGTCGCGCCAAACTCTCGGCGCACAAGCACGGTGCGGCCGCGCTCCGACGGTCGGGATTCCAGCCACCAGCTGGCCTGGTCGTCGACTTGCGGCAGACTCAGGCGCACGCCACTTTGCGTGAGCAATTGCGCTTGCACTGGCGAAGGCCAGCTACCGTAAGGAAGTGCTTGTTTCGCGGGCATGCTGAGGTATCCTGTGGCCGAGTTGATGGGGGCACACTTTACCAAGTTGTGCGGGCAGGTTCACAGTCGCCGATGGCCGTCGTGTAGCCGTCGTACAAATATTGCGAGACTGGCAACTCGCGGCAAGGGCGATGCCTGCAGGGGAATTCGCCGGCCGAGGCCCAAATGCAAACCATCGCAGTTACCGCGTTCAATAATCTCTAACGATTTACCCGCTGCTACCGCCTGTAAATTAGGAAACCGCGCAATGGAGCCACATATTTCGGATGTACACCACCAGCTAGAGCGGCGCTATCTCGTTTTGTTAGCGGTGGTAATGGCGCTGGCGGCGCTGTTGCGCTTTTGGCAGTTATCCGCCGTGCCCCACGCATATTTTGACGAGATTAACATTCCGCAGTTTGGTTTTGCGCTGCTGCAAGACTTGCGGCAAACCCCGTTTATGACGGCGCACCCGCCGTTGCCGCATTATTTATTTGCCGGCGCTATTGCACTCTATTATCAACTGCCTTGGATTGACGGCGGTTTGCCCGACCAGTGGGCAGCGATTGATCCACTCAGCTATCGGTGGTTGACCGCACTACTGGGTGTTTTGTGCTGTGGCTTGGTGGCGGGCACCGTACGCCGCCTGGGTGGCGGCCATTGGGTGGCGTTGTTGGCGGCGTTGTTCCTGGCCATAGACGGCGCACTCATCGTGGATTCGCGGGCGGGGCTTAACAATATTGTCATGTTGTTCTTTGGTTTAGCCGCCCTATGGTTGTTTGCCCTGGCAGTGGCAGATCAGTGGCGTTGGCGTTACCTGTTGTCGAGCGGTGTGCTTTTGGGTGCCACTGTGTCGGTCAAATGGAATGGCCTGGGATTTTGGTTAGTGCCGGCTGGCTGTGTTGCGCTGCTTTGGCTTTGGTCTGTTCCTCTGCGCCGCTCCGAAGCCCTCAACGATGGAGTGTTGTTAAATCACCGGCAGCTGGACACAGGGTTGGTTGTGCGGGTAGGTGTGGCGCTGCTGTTGGTCCCGCTGGTGGTGTATTGGCTGTTGTGGCAGCCCTACTTATTGCACGAGCAACAGTGGGGTTTTGGCGAGATACACGCGCGCATGCGCGCGTTCCACACCCAACAGGTGGGGGCCAATGACCACCCCTATTGTTCGGCTTGGTACCAATGGCCCTACCAGGGGCGGCCCATGAGCTATTTTTTTGAGCGCGTACCGCTCGAGGGTGGGCAGGGGTTTAAAGCGATACATCTGTTGGCGAACCCCTTACTTTATCCCTTGAGTTTCCTGGCGGTGCTCTGGTGCAGCTGGCAGTGGATACGACAGTGGGGTGCCGTCTTGATGGCGCGGCCGGTGCGTCAACCCGTGAATATGGCGTTAATCACTTTTGTGTTACTGGGTTTTTGGGGCAATTTTTTGCCCTGGGCGCTGGTGAGCCGCTGTCTGTTTGCTTATCACTATGAGCCGGCGAGCGCCTTTGCTTTTGTGGCCCTGGCCGCTTGCTTGGTGAGTGCATGGGGGGCGGGCGCCTGGCCGAGGCGGCTGGCGGTGCCGGCAATTTTGGTGTTAATTATTGCGGCCTTCATTTACTGGTTGCCATTGGCCCTTGGTTGGCCCATAACGTCCGAGGCCTTTTATCAGCGCATGTGGTTTACCTCGTGGATCTAATTCTTGGTGGCGGTGCCTGGGGTTTATGCAGGCGGTGGCAGGAGGCGAAGCGATGACTCCTCAGCAGCAAGCACGCGCTGTGGTGCTGGTGCGCCAGGCATGCGAGGCACAACTGTCGCAGTTGTTAGATATCCCGTCGTCGCCCGCAAGGGTTTGGCTCGCCTACTCGGGCGGGTTGGATTCGACGGTGCTGCTGCATTTGCTGGCGCAACAAGGGCTGGCATTTACGGCGTTGCACGTCAACCATCAATTGTCGCCCAAGGCCGACCAGTGGCAGGCGCATTGCGAGGCCCAATGCGCGGCATTGGGGGTGCCCTTTGTGGGGCAAAAAGTACGGGTTCAGGGCCGGGGCAGGGGGCTAGAGGATGCGGCCCGCGAAGCCCGACACGCGGTATTTGAAGCCACTGTGCCCTCCGGCGGTTGGCTGTTAACGGCGCACCATCAAGACGATCAAGCGGAGACAGTGTTGCTGCGTCTGCTGCGCGGCGCCGGTGTTGAGGGTATGGCGGCCATGGCACTGACCAGACCTCTGGGCGCGGGCCAACTGCTGCGACCGTTGCTGGGCCTTACCCGCGCGGAGCTTGAAGCCTACGGGCGGGCGCACGAACTGCGTTGGGTGGAAGACGACAGCAATAGCAATACCGACTTCGATCGCAACTATGTGCGCCAGCACATAGGCCCGCTGTTGTCGGCGCGCTGGCCGGGGCAGTCGGCCAGGCTGGCGCAAACCGCCGCCCACTGCCGCGAAGCGCACGCGCTGCTGACAGAAGTGGCCCTTGGTGATGCGCCATTGCTGGATGAACGGCGCGAGCGCTGGGGCGTGTCTGTGGCGTTGACTGCACTTGAGGTATTGTCGCCTGCGCGGCTAACCAACCTGCTGCGCTATTGGCTGTCTAGCCAGGGGCTTGTGCTTTCTACCGAGCAATTTGCCGAACTCAAACGGCAGTGGCTGGGCGCTGCGGACGATGCCCAGCCGGCCCTGCGCATAGGCGCCCATCAGCTGCTGCGTTTTCGGGGTCGCGGCTACCTGATGCCCCAGTTGCCGCCCGAGGTCACACTGGCACCTCAGCCATTGGCGCCCGGCGCTGTTTTGGCGGCGGGGCCTATGCGTTTTACGCTGCGCCCGGCCGCGTCGGGTATTGCCTTGCCTCCCGAAGGGCACTGGTGGGTGCGCACTCGGCAGGCGGGCGATCGCTGCCAGCCGTTGCACAGGGCGCGCTCGCAAAGCTTGAAAAAATGCCTACAGGAGTCTGCACTCGAACCCTGGTGGCGGGCCTGGGTGCCCCTGGTGTGCGCGCCCAAGGCGCCCGAGGAAATTTGGGCCGTGGGCGATTTGTGGCTCGACAAGCGTGCGCCGCAGCCGGAGAAGGGCGGCTATCAGCCCGTTTGGTGGTTTGAAAGCGACGATTCCTGATTGAGGCAGCAGGGCTTTTCTGGTAGTCTGGCGTCCCATCTCAAGGGTGGTGGCTCTCTAATCCCCCCAGTCGCAATTGTTCGTCGGAAAGCACCGGATAACGGTGAGGCTTTCTGGCGTTTTGTGCATTTGTGTGGTGTGGGCCAGCCCAGGTTATGGCCCCGTCATGCAAGGTGTCTGGGAGCCTGGCCAGCTGTCTTTAAACACCGCAGCACTGCTGCACTTTGTTCTGGAAAAAGGTTCTCATGACCCGTTATATATTCGTTACCGGTGGCGTTGTCTCATCATTAGGCAAGGGTATTGCCTCTGCTTCTTTGGGTGCCATTCTCGAAGCCCGTGGCCAAAAAGTCACCATCATGAAGCTGGACCCCTACATCAACGTCGACCCGGGCACCATGAGCCCCTTCCAGCACGGTGAAGTGTATGTGACGAGCGATGGCGCAGAAACAGATTTGGATCTGGGTCACTACGAGCGCTTCTTGAAAAGCCAGATGACCCGCCGCAATAACTTCACCACTGGCCGGGTGTATGAAACCGTATTGCGCAAAGAGCGCCGGGGCGATTACCTGGGCGGCACTGTGCAAGTGATCCCGCACATCACCGATGAAATTAAACGTCGGGTGCTCGAAGGCGGTGCCGATTACGACATCGCGCTGGTGGAAATTGGCGGTACCGTGGGCGATATCGAATCGCAACCCTTCCTGGAAGCCGTGCGCCAGTTGAAAGTGGAGCTGGGCTCCAACCGCGCACTGCTCATTCATCTGACGCTGGTACCCTATATCGCCACCGCCGGTGAAACTAAAACCAAGCCCACCCAGCACTCCGTCAAAGAATTGCGCTCCATTGGCTTGCAGCCCGATGTGCTGCTGTGCCGTTCAGAGGTGGAAGTGGACGAAGACTCGCGCCGCAAGATTTCATTGTTTACCAACGTCGAGGCCCGCGCGGTGGTACCGCTGCCCGATTGCGATACGATCTATCGAATTCCCGGTCTGCTCCAGGCCCACGGTCTGGATAACTTTGTGGCCGAGCGTTTTGGCCTGGATTGCCCGCCGGCAGATTTGTCCGAATGGGACAGTGTGATCGATGGCAAGCTGAACCCCGAGCGCGAAATTACCGTGGCTATGGTCGGCAAATACATGGATTTGCTGGACGCCTACAAATCGCTGAATGAATCGCTGAGCCACGCCGGCATTCACACCAAAACCAAAGTCAATGTTAACTACATAGACGCAGAAGACGTAGAGAAACAAGGTACCAAGTTACTTGAATCGGCCGATGCCATTCTGGTGCCCGGCGGCTTCGGCGAGCGCGGTGTCGAGGGCAAATTAATGTCTGTGCGCTACGCGCGCGAAAACAAAGTGCCTTATTTGGGCATCTGCCTGGGCATGCAATCGGCGGTGATTGAATTTGCACGCAACGTGCTTGGCCTGGAAGGCGCAAACTCCACTGAATTTAACAAAAAGGCCGAGCATCCAGTGGTGGGCCTGATCACCGAGTGGATCGACAAAGAGGGCAAGCGCGAAACCCGCGATGAGTCTTCCGATTTAGGCGGCACCATGCGCCTGGGTGCACAGGAGTGCCGGTTGGTGGCGGGCTCGCGCATCCGCGATATTTACAATGCCGATGTGATAGTCGAGCGCCACCGCCACCGCTTTGAAGTTAACAATAACTATGTGGATCAACTGCAGAAGGCGGGCCTAAAAATCGGCGGCTGGTCGGCGGATGACACATTGGTAGAAACCGTTGAAATTGAAGACCACCCGTGGTTTGTGGCCTGTCAGTTCCACCCGGAATTTACCTCTAAGCCACGCGAAGGGCACCCGCTCTTTACCAGCTATATTCAGGCGGCCATTAAACACAGTGGCAAAGCGTAAGCTGAGTAGATTATTTTTAGGAATTTGAGGCATGAGTAAATCGATAAATGTTGGCAGCCTGACCGTGGCAAACAATGCGCCTTTTGTATTGTTTGGCGGCATGAATGTGCTGGAGTCGCGCGATATGGCGATGCAAGTGGCCGAGAGCTACGTGCAAGCCACCGAGAAGCTGGGCATTCCGTACGTTTTTAAGGCGTCGTTCGACAAGGCGAATCGCTCGTCGATCCACTCGTACCGGGGTCCGGGTATGGACGCGGGCTTGAAAATATTTCAGGAAATTAAAGACACCTTCAAGGTGGCAGTGATCACGGATGTGCACGAAATCTATCAGTGCCAGCCGGTGGCCGAAGTGGCTGATGTCATTCAATTGCCCGCTTTTCTCGCGCGCCAGACAGATCTGGTCGAAGCAATGGCGAAAACGGGCGCGGTGATCAATATCAAAAAACCACAATTTCTGAGCCCTTCGCAGATGAAAAACATTGTGGAAAAATTTCGCGAGTGCGGCAACGAACAGGTGATTTTGTGTGACCGCGGCACCTGTTTTGGCTACGACAATTTGGTCGTAGACATGCTGGGTTTTCGCACTATGAAAGAGGTTAGCGGCGGTGCGCCGGTCATCTTCGACGTCACCCACGCACTGCAGTGTCGCGACCCCTCGGGAGCAGCGTCTGGCGGGCGCAGGCAGCAGGTTGCAGAGCTGGCTCGCAGCGGCATGGCGTTGGGCTTGGCCGGCTTGTTTTTAGAGGCGCACCCCGACCCAGACAGCGCCAAGTGCGACGGACCGAGTGCATTGCCATTGAATAAACTTGAGCCTTTCTTGGCGCAAGTGAAAGCGGTGGATGATTTGGTAAAGAACTTTGCCGATTTAAACATTGATTAAGAGTCCACAGAGGCTTTAACCACAACCTACGGAATTACAGCTGGAGTTTACACAGATGACAAAGATTGTTGACGTTCGCGCGTTTGAAGTACTGGATAGCCGCGGCAACCCCACCGTCAATGCGGACGTAGTCCTTGAAAATGGCATGGTTGGCAGCGCTTGCGCACCCAGCGGTGCCTCCACCGGCTCGCGCGAAGCGCTGGAGTTGCGCGATGGCGACAAGTCGCGCTACCTGGGCAAAGGTGTGCTTAAAGCTGTTGCCAACATCAACGACACCATTAAAGGCCTGTTGGTGGGTATGGATGTGACCGATCAGCGCGCCTTGGATGACGCCATGATCAAAGCCGATGGCACCGAGAACAAGTCCAAGCTGGGCGCCAATGCCATTCTGGCGGTGTCACTGGCCGCCGCCAAAGTGGCGGCCCAGGCCAAAGGTGTGCCTTTGTATGCACACATTGCCGATGTCAACGGTACGCCCGGTAAGTACACCATGCCCGTTCCCATGATGAATATCATCAATGGTGGTGAGCACGCGGACAACAACGTCGATATTCAGGAATTTATGATCCAGCCTGTTAAGGCAGCCACGTTCACTGAAGCCTTGCGCCAGGGTGCGGAAATTTTCCACGCGTTGAAAAAGGTGTTGAGCGAGCGCGGTTTGAGCACTGCCGTGGGCGATGAGGGTGGCTTCGCCCCCAATTTGCCGTCGAACGAAGCGGCCTTGCAGGTTATTGCCGAAGCCGTTGAGAAGGCGGGCTACAAGCTGGGCGAAGAAATTACCCTGGCGCTGGACTGCGCCTCGTCCGAATTCTACAAAGATGGCAAGTACAATATGTCAGGCGAAGGCAAAGTATTCAGCGCCCCTGAATTTGCCGACTACCTGACGGCGCTGGCCGACAAGTACCCCATTCTGTCTATCGAAGACGGTATGGACGAAAGTGATTGGGATGGCTGGGCCGACCTGACGAATAAAGCGGGCAAAAAAGTACAGCTGGTAGGCGACGATTTGTTTGTGACCAAGACCAAAATTCTGCGTGAAGGTATCGAAAAGAAAATTGCCAACTCTATTCTGATCAAGTTCAATCAGATTGGTTCGCTGTCTGAAACACTGGACGCCATCAAAATGGCGCAGGATGCGGGTTACACTGCCGTAATTTCTCACCGCTCCGGCGAGACTGAAGACACCACCATTGCCGACCTGGCTGTGGCGACCGCCGCAGGTCAGATCAAAACCGGTTCTCTGTGTCGCTCCGATCGCGTCGCCAAGTACAACCGCTTGATTCGCATTGAAGCCGAACTGGGTGCAGCGGCGCCTTATCGCGGCCGCGCCGAATTTAAGGCGTAGCGACTCGCTTGAAGACGACGGGTAGCGCAGGCATCACCTCGCTACCCGTTTTTCGTTTAAGCTTGGGCTTCTAAAACCATGTTGATGCAAAGATGAAGTGGCTTCTCCCTGTTCTGTTAGCGCTGTTGGCTGCGCTGCAATATCGCCTCTGGGTGGGCGAAGGCAGTTTCGCCGAGGTTGCTCGACTCGAGGAGGCCATCGCGCGCCAGCAGGTTGAAAACGACAAGATGCGCGAGCGCAACCGGGTACTGGCGGTGGAAGTTAATGAATTGAAATCCGGGCTGGATGCTGTCGAAGAGCGCGCGCGTTTAGAGATGGGCATGATAAAAGACGGCGAGACCTTTTATATGTTGGTCGAGCCACAGCAGAACACTGCACCTAAGGGTAATCAATAGTGCCGGTTATCTGGGTCATTGTGCCCGCCGCGGGCATCGGAAGTCGCATGGCGGCTGATGTACCAAAACAATACTTGTCACTGGCAGGTAAAACAGTTTTAGAGCACACGCTGACGCGCTTGCTGCACGCGCAGTACCTGGCCGGCGTGGTGGTAGCACTGCACCCGCAGGACTCCCGGTTTGCGACACTGCCTATTGCTGCCGATGCGCGCATTGCCACGGTGATCGGCGGCGCTGAGCGGGCCGACTCTGTCATCCATGCACTGCAATCCTTGGCGCCAGTACTTGGCCCCGATCACTGGGCGCTGGTGCACGATGCCGCTCGCCCCTGTTTAACGGTGGCGCAACTCAATCGCTTTATTGAAACTATTACCAGTCAATCAGGTGGTGGCATTCTGGCTGCACCGGTGGCCGATACACTGAAGCGCGTAGACGACCGCCAGCAAATTATAGAAACACAAGATCGCCAGGGGCTGTGGGCGGCGCAAACCCCGCAGCTGTTTCCGGCGCAATCGCTATTGCAGGCGCTACTGGCAGCGCGCGCCGCGGGCCAGGCCGTGACCGATGAAGCTAGCGCTATGGAGGCCGCCGGCTTTCGCGCGCAGGTTGTGCCGGGCCCCAGCCACAACTTTAAAATAACCCGGCCTGAAGACCTGCCATTGGCAGAACTCATTCTTCAGGCGCAACACAAGAGTTAACTTCCATGCGAATAGGGCAAGGTTACGATGTCCACGCCTTTGGCGACGGCGATAAAATTGTACTGGGTGGCGTGGTTATACCCCATACGCGAGGGCTGATCGCGCACTCAGATGGCGACGTCTTGTTGCACGCATTGGCCGATGCACTGCTAGGAGCTTGTGCGCTGGGCGATATTGGCAAGCACTTTCCCGACACAGATGCTCAGTTTAAAAATGCCGATAGTCGCGCGCTCTTGCGTATGGTGTTCGCCAAAGTGAAAGCGATGGGTTTCAAGTTGGCCAATACCGACATGACGATCGTCGCACAGACACCTAAAATGGCACCCTACATCCCGCGGATGGTGGAAAATATTGCCGAAGATTTACAAGCCACGGTAGCGCAGGTGAATGTGAAAGCAACCACCACGGAAATGCTGGGATTTATCGGTCGCAAAGAAGGAATTGCCTGCTACGCGGTGGTGTTGCTGGAGCCAGCGCTTTGAGCCGCGAGTTCGATTTACATTTCCCCTTTGCCCATGGCGAGCCTAGTGCACAGGCAAATTTTCGCACAGAGTGCGAAGATTTTGTGGTCAATGAGGTATTGGGGTTTACGCCTGCCGGCGATGGTGAGCATGTGCTGCTTGAGGTGCTTAAGCGCGACGACAACACGCCCTGGATCGCCAAGCAGATTGCCCGGCTGGCCGGTGTCCAACCCATGGATGTTGGCTACTGCGGCTTGAAAGACAGGCGAGCGGTTACGCGTCAGTGGTTCAGTGTATACCTGCCCGCTCAGGCTCCGGTGAATTGGGCAGAGCTGAACAGCGACAATTGCCAGTTATTGAGCCAGACGCGCCACACGCGCAAGTTGCGACGTGGTGAACATCAGGCCAACCAATTTATTATTCGCCTGCGCGACTGTCGCGGCGATCCAGAACAGGTCGCCGAGCGACTGCGCGCCATCGGTGACCGAGGTGTTCCCAATTACTTTGGCGAACAACGCTTTGGCCGCGCCGCTTCCAATCTACTTGCGGTTGACGAGTTGTTGCAAAATGCGCAATTGGAGCGGGCGCGCAGAGGCAAAGGCAAAGGAAAAGGCGGACGAAAAAAGCCCACTGGCAGCAGCCCTAAGGGCATGGTGTTATCGGCGGCGCGCAGTTGGTTGTTTAATCTGGTTTTGGCCGAGCGCGTGCGTCTGCAGTGTTGGCAGACCCCCATGGCCGGCGAGCCCGAATCTGTGCCAACCGGCCCTCTGTGGGGGCGCGGGCGCTCGGCCGCAAGTGGCGACTTATTGGCCTTGGAAGCGCAACAATTGTCAGGCTGGAGCGACTGGTGTGACGGCTTGGAACACGCGGGCTTAAGTCAGGAGCGTCGGCCCTTAGTGCTGCAACCGAGCGAGTTTAGCTGGCGCTGGGAGACCAGTGACCTGGTGCTGAGTTTTGCGCTGCCGCCGGGCCAGTTTGCCACGTCGGTGCTGCGCGAGGTGTGTTGCCTGCACAGCCCAGACACCGAGCCGCAATGACAAGTACACCCAGGTGTGGGACGAACATGAATGGCGCTGTGATATAGTTCACAGCGCTAAAGGCCGCCAGCCGGCCCAAAAGAATAAGCAGGACTAGTGGGGATCATTGCGTGACCAATTTGTTATTGCAGGGCGTCGGTATGACGTCCCAGCGCACCCGTGAAAGACTTATCCAACGCCTGATGGACCAAGGCGTTTCCAGCGAGCAGGTATTGGATGTCATTCGCAATACACCGCGCCACATTTTTCTAGACGAGGCGCTCTCGCACCGGGCCTATGAAGATTCCTCGCTGCCCATTGGCTTTGGTCAAACCCTGTCCCAACCCTATATCGTTGCCCGCATGACCGAGTTGCTGGTGGGCGCGGCTGCGCGACTCGATAAGGTGCTCGAGATAGGTACTGGCTCTGGCTATCAAACCGTGGTGCTGGCGCAGTTGGTTAAGCAGCTCTACAGCGTGGAGCGTGTCAAGCCGCTGCAGGACAAGGCGCGCGAGCGACTGCGGACCCTGGGTGTGCGAAACGTGTTGCTACGCCATGCGGACGGGGGCTTTGGCTGGCCGGAGCAGGGGCCCTTTGACGCCATTTTGAGCGCCGCGGCACCGCGGGTGGTGCCCGAAGGCCTTAAGCAACAGTTGGCGCCCAATGGCGTGTTGGTCATTCCCGTAGGCGGCGAGCAGCAGGAGTTACAATTGATTATGCGCGATGGCGATAGCGATACCTTTGTCACCCGCAGTATTGAACCGGTTAAATTTGTGCCTTTGTTATCGGGTACCACGCGCTAAAAGGAACGCTTCCACATGAAAGCAGTCGTTGGACGTTATTTACCTGTCTTTATCAAAGGGATGGCCATGGGGGCCGCCGATGTTGTACCGGGTGTTTCCGGCGGCACTGTCGCCTTCGTGACCGGCATCTACGATGAATTTCTAAACGCACTTCGCAGCATTCGACCTGCAACGCTGGCGCTGTTGTTCCGCGAGGGGCCGGGCAGTGCCTGGCGGGCTATCAACGGCAATTTTTTGTTGGCCGTGGTGGCGGGCATCGCCACTAGTCTGTTTACCTTTGCCGGTATTATCAGCTACTGCTTGGCGACCTACCCACTGCTTGTTTGGTCGCTGTTTTTTGGATTGATCTTCGCGTCCTCGGTGTACATGTTCCGGCAGTTGGAGCGGCGCGGTGGTTTGGAGGTGGCCTGTTTACTGGCCGGGCTGATCTTTGCCTGGGGGGTGAGCATCGTGCGGCCTACGGAGTTCCCACCGCACGACTGGATGCTGTTTTTTGCCGGTGCCTTGGCCATCTGCGCCATGATATTGCCCGGCATATCCGGCAGCTTCATCCTGTTGTTGATCGGCGCCTATCCGCTGTTTCTACACGCCTTAAAAACGCCGGACTTGATTATGTTGGGCTATTTTATGGCCGGCTGTGTGACGGGGCTGCTACTGTTTTCCCATGTGCTGGGTTGGTTGTTGGGACATTTTCGCTCTCAAACCCTGGCTGTGCTGACGGGGTTTTTATTCGGCTCGCTGAGTGTGATCTGGCCCTGGAAACAGGTCATGTCGACGCGCATTAACAGCAAAGGCGAGACTGTGCCCTTTATCCAAGATAATGTATGGCCAGCACAGTTCGAAGCGGCCTCCGGATTGGACTCTCAGTGGTTGTCTTGTTTGTTTATGATGGTGCTGGGCTGTTTGCTGGTTTGGGGTATCGAGTGGATCGCCGGCCTGATGGCACGTAAGTCCTCTCGAAAATCTGAAATTGGCCAAGATGGACGTAATTCGTTCACAAACTAACCGATCGAATTTAGATAATTTTCTAATATGTTTAAGCTGTTAATTATTAAATCGAATATAAGGCCGGCGTTTAGGTTGTGGGATTGCAGGGGATAGCAGGTAAAACACGACGGAGCACTTTTGGCCAACTTGGCCGAGTGCTGACTGTATTATTCCCCCTCCTTTTTCTCTCCGCCTGCGTTTCAAATGGGGGCAGTGCACCCGTCCACGATCGCACTCGGCCTAGCGTGCCCCAGGGTGTAGATCGGCATATTGTGCAAAAAGGCGACACTCTCTATTCCATTGCGTGGCGCTATGGTGTTGATTATAAAGAACTTTCTCGAAGAAACGGCATCGATCGAAATTACACCATCTATCCGGGCCAAATTATTTACCTCTCGGGCCCCGCAAAAAGTGTGACTGCCAAGTCATCTTCATCTAGTTCCAGACCTTCGGCCACAACGCAGAGGCCAGTGGCCAAAACGCCCACCTCTAAACCTGTCATTCCTGACATTTCTGCTACTATATCTGGGCCGGTTCACTGGCAGTGGCCAGCGAAAGGGAGAATCATTCGCAACTATTCTCCCACTAGTGGCTTGAATAAAGGGATTGATATTGAGGGGCGTTTAGGCGAGCCTGTGCATGCAGCCGGTGCGGGCGTTGTGGTCTACGCCGGTGATGGTTTAAGGGGTTATGGTCAGCTGCTGATCATTAAGCATGACGAGGTTTACTTAAGTGCTTACGCCCACAACAGCAAATTACTGGTAAAAGAAGGAGAAAAAGTTAAAGGCAATCAGAGAATTGCCGAAATAGGGTCAAGTGGTACTGATACCACTAAGCTTCACTTTGAAATACGACAGAAAGGACAACCGGTAGATCCGCTGAAATTCTTACCAAAGCGGAAATAACAATAGCCGGGCCTGGAGTAAGTGCAAGCCGACATTTAGCCAATAAACGATAAGCAGTCTTAAACTGCAGGCTAAATAGTCCGTCAAGGGTGTAGGGTTTGGGAAGTGCCTGTTAGGGCTTTCTTAGATTTTGCTAACCGAGAAGAAAGGGCTAGAACTATGGCAGTACAAAATAACAGGGATATTGCATCCTACGGAATAGAAGAAGTCGCTGTTCATGGCGCCGAAGAGCTGCTGAAAACAGCCACCAAAAGCAAAAGTGATTCCACGCGATTAACCAGTGCCTTTGAAGAGGCCGGTTCCTACCAAAAAACGCTAGACGCCACCCAGCTTTACCTCAATGAAATCGGCTTTTCGCCGCTATTGTCTGCCGAAGAAGAAGTTTACTTCTCGCGCAAGGCCCTTAAAGGCGATGAGAGCGCACGCAAGCGCATGATAGAGAGTAACCTACGGCTGGTGGTCAAAATTGCTCGCCGTTACGTCAACCGCGGATTAGCGCTGTTGGATTTAATTGAAGAGGGCAACCTTGGCCTGATTCGGGCTGTAGAAAAGTTTGATCCCGAGCGAGGTTTCCGCTTTTCCACCTACGCAACCTGGTGGATTCGCCAAACCATTGAGCGCGCTATCATGAACCAAACGCGGACTATCCGTTTGCCGATTCATGTGGTGAAAGAATTGAATGTCTATTTGCGAGCCGCGCGCGAATTGGCTCAAAAGTTAGACCACGAACCCACGCCGGACGAAATTGCTAACCTGTTAGAAAAGCCCGTTGCCGATGTAGAGCGCATGCTCAAGTTAAATGAGCGCGTCACCTCGATGGATGTGCCCATGGGGCCCTCTTCGGACAAGGCGCTGGTCGATTCGATCCCCGACCAACAGGAATCTGATCCAGTTATGTTGCTGCAGGATTCGGATTTGCACGAAAGTCTAGATGGCTGGTTGTGTGAATTAACGGAGAAGCAGCGCGAAGTGATCGCTCGTCGGTTCGGCTTGCGGGGTTTTGAAACCAGTACACTCGAAGAAGTGGGCCGGGAAATTGGATTAACCCGCGAGCGGGTGCGTCAAATACAGGTTGAAGCCTTAAAGCGGCTTCGCGATATTCTAGAGAAGCAGGGGCTCGACGGCCAGGCACTGTTCAGCGCCATGTAGCCGTGTCGTAACCATAAAAAATAACCCGGCATGCCGGGTTATTTTTTGCCTGCTATTTGGTAGAGGTTACAGCAGCGTAAAGTTTAATTTGCGGGTGTCGTTTTCTATGGCATCCAGTCTTACTCGTACCGAGGCATCCAGATGCAATACGCGAGCTTGTGCCTGTTCCTCGGTGGGCGGTAAAGTGAGCGTGAGTGCAATAGGATCGAAATCGGGTTTGCAGTCGCCTGTGCGCACCAGTGCAAAGCCTTCAGCCCCGTTTTCCACCAACCGGATACCAATGCCGGCGCTGTTAACCATGCTGATCTTGCCCTCAAACTCCGCGCCGATTTGATTGGCCAAGAATTGACAAAGCAACCAGCTCTCCGTTTGCCTTACCGCTTGGCGACCGCGACTTACGCGATCTTGCAGCAGCGCAATCTCCTGCTCCGGCAGCGCGGGTAGCGGCTGGTCGGTGAGCCAGGCGACAATAAGTAGTTGATTGTATAAGTCGTTAAAGCGGCGGATTGGCGACGTGATGGTGGCGTAATGGGTAAAACCCAGACCCAGATGCGGCTTGGCCTCGCCAGAAAGTTGGCCGGGTTGCAGTTGACGGCGGAAGTTAGACAGCAGGTGCTGCTGATCCTTGGCCTCTAGGGTCTTCACCAATTGCACGTAACCTGCCAGGCTTTGGACATCCAGCGCTGCCAGTGCTTCGTCGCCTGCCAGCATCTGCCTGATGGTGTCCAGCCGCTCTTCCCGGGGCCCCGCATGGCTAGAGTAAATAGCGGGTAAAGATTCGCGCGCGAAAAATTCGCCGGCTGCCACATTGGTAGCGAGCATGGACTCTTCAACTATTTGGTGGGCCTGCGTGCGTGCAACCACTGCAACTTCTTGAATTTTTAAGTTGTCATCCAGGGTGAAGGAATAGTCAGGTCGGTCTTCCATGATCAGGCAGTGGCTTGCTCGCCATTGGTGGCGGGCTTGGCTGAATGCATAGAGTTGCGCAACGGGTTGGTGCAGTGCCTCGGGAATAGCGCTGTTTTCGCCGTCGATAAACTGTCCAATTTGCTCGTAGCTCAGCTTTGCATGGGATTTAATGGTCGCTAAACAAAACTGCGTTTGGCTGATGGCGCCCTGGGCGTCAATGTCTAGCTTAGCCACCAGTGCCGGCCGCGGCTGCTCGGCAATCAGTGAAAAACTCTCGTGCGACAAAGCTTTCGGCAGCATGAGCTTTTGATTACCGGGAAAATACAAGGTATTGGCGCGCAACAGGGCCTGTTTGTACAACGGCTCCTGTGGGGTGACCAGACAGCTGGGCTGCGCGATGGCCACTTGTAGTTTGAAGCCGCCATCATCCTTGGCTTCCACGTGCAATGCGTCGTCCATATCCTGTGTGGTTGCACTGTCTATGGTGACGAAGGGCAGGGCCGTTAAATCTTCTCGTGCGCTGTCGGCAATCGCCTGAGGCAATTGGTCCGCCAAGACTTGCACGCTCTCGTCTGACTGTTTAGGGTCGTCGTGGTTGAGCACTGCCAAGTCGAATTTAGCGAGCATATATTCCGTTTCGATGCCGGGCTTGTCATCGCTGCCCACAATGCGCTCGACTCTGGCCTGCGCTTTACCTTGGTGGTGAAATGGGTGTTGGGCAATAGTGCACAGCAGAAAATCGCCGGGTTTGGCATTCCTTCGCGCCTTGGGGGGTAAAAAGATCCACCGGCTGAGTTGTGGCAAATCCGGCGCGACAAAATGGCCCTGGCCGCGCACGGTGTAGCGCCCCACAAACCGACCGAGGGTAGTTTCGAGAAGCTTTTCCAGTTTGGCCTCAAATTTTCCCGCTTGCTTGCCCTCGGTGACCTCGGTCACCTCCACTTGAACTCGGTCGCCAGGTAGTACGCGATCCATTTGCTCGGGCGCCAGAAAAGCGTCGCGACCATCGTCCAAATTAACAAAACCAAACCGCGATTGGGTTCCGCGTACAGTGCCTTGTGCGATGTCTTTGTTGTCGCGAATGGTTTGCTTCAGCTGCGTGAGTTGCTGCAGGGCTGAGGGATCAAGCATGGGAGATGTCTCTTGAGGTGAGCAGGGCGCACATAATAACAAAAGAGTTTGCTGGGGGCTCGCTTTTAGCCCCGCCTGCTAGAGGCACCACAAAATAGTTGGCCCACGCACCGACAAATGTCGTCCAAGTGGCTGGAATCGGCGTACACGCCGTCAATGACGAGCTGTGCCAGGCCGTGCAATGTGCCCCAGGTAACCTGTGTCAAGCGTAAGCTATCGTGAGTGGTTGGCAGTATGCCCGCCGCCTGCCAGCGTTTGACGGCAGAGACATGCAGCCGAAAAGAGCGGTAGGCGGTTGCCTTGAGCTGTTCATCGGCAAGTTTTTCGCGCCACAAGGCATGCCCAAACATCAAGCCATAGCGGGCGGGATTTTGGCTGGCATAGTCGAGATAGGCGCGAGCAAACTGGCTGTAGCGCAACGCCGGCGAGTCGGCCTCCGACACATTCAAATCGTTCATCAACCGATCCAGCTGGGAAAAGCCCTCTGCCGCCAGTGCGCACAGCAGTGCGTGTTTATCTTTGAAATGGTGATAGAGCGCGGTGCGCGATACGCCCAGGCGATCGGCCAGCCGACGCAAGCTGAGCCCGTCGATACCGGCGTCGCGGAGTAATTCGGCTGCTTCGCGCAGCAAGCTGGCGCGCAGATCGCCGTGGTGGTAGGGCTTGGCAGATTTTGGCATGGCGTGAATTTAGCAGCGAATCTTGACACTGTCAAAATGGCACACTAATCTTGACGCTGTTAAGTTGTAGGACGGTGCAGGCACTTGGCGCCTGTTGGTTGCGGCAACCCTCGAAATAAGGAATCCCCATGCACCCTTTGGAACAGCAATTCAGCGGCCTGGAAGCCTTTAAGCTAAGTGTTAGTCAGCAGGTGGCTCATTTACAGCTCAATCGGCCAGACGCCTTGAATACCATGAACTTGGCTTTTTGGCGCGAATTGCCCCAGTGTCTAAAGGCGGTGGATGCCGCCGGCGATGTGCGGGTTTTAGTGATGTCCTCCACGGGCAAACACTTTACCGCCGGTATGGACTTGGCGGTATTTGCCGGCCTGAACGGCCCCGAATTTCAATTAGAGGCCTCGCGTCGCGCCGAACTGATACGGCGTTGGGTGTTGGAGTTACAGGCCTGTTTTAGCCAATTGGAAGCCCTGCGCATGCCTGTGCTGGTCGCGGTGCAGGGCGGCTGTATTGGCGGCGGTATCGACATGATCGCCGCCGCCGATTGCCGCTATGCCACCGAAGACAGTTATTTCACGATTAAAGAAACCGATTTGGCCATTACTGCCGACCTGGGCACCTTACAGCGCTTGCCACACCTGATGCCCCAGGGCGTGGTGCGCGAGCTGGCGTTTACCGGGCGCAAATTCAGCGCGCAAGAAGCTAAGCAGTGGGGTTTTGTGAATCAGGTCTATCCCGATCAGGCGCAAATGCTGGACGCGGTAATGGCGCAGGCCACAGCGATAGCCCAAAAATCACCACTGGCGGTGCACGGTGTGAAGGAGATGTTGAATTACAGTCGCGATCACGCCGTGGCCGACAGCTTACGCTACGCGGCCACTTGGCAGAGCGGCATGTTTCACGCCCACGAGGTGTTAGAAGCCATGGGTGCGGCCTTTGAGAAGCGCAGCCCCAACTTTGAAGACCTACAACCGAATAAACCCAAAATTACTGAATAAAGCGAGTGAACTCATGGCACATGCAACCTATCCACATCTACTCGAGCCACTGGATCTAGGCTTCACACAACTTAAAAATCGCGTGCTGATGGGCTCGATGCACACAGGCCTGGAAGAAGCGGAAAACGGCTTTGAACGCATGGCGGTATATTTTGCCGAGCGCGCTCGCGGCGGTGTGGGTTTAATCGTGACAGGCGGGTTTGCGCCGAACCGCGAGGGCGCCACCAGCGACCACGCCGGTGGCATGGAAACCGAGGCCGATGCGCAGAATCACCGCAAGATTACCGAGGCCGTTCACCAAGAGGGCGGCAAGATCTGCATGCAAATCTTGCACACAGGACGCTACGCTTTTTCCGAAAAGCTGATTGCACCGTCGCCTATTCAAGCGCCTATCAATTTTTTTACACCGCGCGAAGTCACTGAAGCCGACATTAATCAACAAATCGCGGACTTCGTGCGCTGTGCCGCACTGGCGCAAAAAGCCGGTTACGACGGCGTGGAAATCATGGGCAGTGAAGGTTACTTCATTAACCAGTTTATTGTGACCCATACCAATAAACGCGACGATCGCTGGGGTGGCGACTACGAAAATCGCATGCGCTTTGCCGTGGAAGTGGTGCGTGCCGTGCGCGAAAAAGTCGGGCCGGAATTTATTATTATTTACCGCCTGTCTATGTTGGATTTGATAGAGCAAGGTAGTAGCTACGAGGAAGTGATTACTCTTGGGCAGGCCATTGAAAAAGCGGGCGCCACCATCATCAATACGGGTATTGGTTGGCACGAGGCGCGTATTCCCACCATTGCCACTAAAGTGCCGCGCGCTGCGTTCACCTGGGTGACCGCCAAAGTTCGCAAAGCTTTAAGTGTACCGGTGATCACTTCAAACCGTATCAATACGCCCGAAGTGGCCGAACAAGTGCTGGCCCGTGGCGATGCCGACATGATCTCCATGGCGCGCCCATTTCTGGCCGACGCGGAATTTGTTAACAAAGCCGCAGAGAATAGGGCCGATGAGATAAATACTTGTATCGGTTGCAATCAGGCCTGCCTGGATCATGTGTTTAGCTTAAAAATGAGCAGTTGTCTGGTTAACCCACGCGCCTGCCACGAAACGGAGTTGGTAATTAGCCCAACAACTGAGCCGAAAAAATTTGCAGTGGTGGGCGCGGGCCCCGCCGGTTTGGCCTTTGCTACCACGGCGGCCGAGCGCGGCCACAGCGTGACATTATTCGACGCTGCAGCCGAAATAGGCGGCCAGTTCAATATTGCCAAGCGCGTGCCGGGCAAAGAAGAGTTTTATGAAACTCTGCGCTACTTCAAGCGCCGCTTGGAGCTGTTAGCGGTGGATGTACAACTCAATACCCGTGTGGATGTCTCCGCCTTAAACGATGGCGACTACGACGCGGTGATACTGGCTACCGGTATTTCACCGCGCACGCCGGAGATTCCCGGGATCGATCACCCCAAGGTATTGAACTACTTGGATGTCTTTGCCGGTAAACCGGTAGGTGACAAAGTGGCGATTATTGGCGCCGGTGGTATCGGCTTTGACGTAGCCGAATATATTACGCACTCTGGGCAAGCGACATCGCTCAATGTGGAAGCGTTTATGGCCGAGTGGGGCGTCGATATGTCAATGCAGGCGCGCGGTGGCGTGGCTGGTGTACCTAAGCAGCAAGCGCCATCAACACGTGAAGTGTGGTTGCTGCAACGCAAGGCGTCCAAGGTGGGTGCCGGGCTGGGTAAAACCACTGGCTGGATTCACCGTACTGGGTTGAAGCACAAGGGCGTGCACATGGTCCCCGGTTGCGAATACGTTAAGATCGACGACCAGGGTTTGCACATTAAAGTGGGTGACGAGTCGCAACTGATTCCGGCCGATACCGTAATCGTTTGTGCCGGGCAGGAGCCGCGCCGCGAACTGGAGGCCGGTTTAAACTTGCCCGTTCATTTAATTGGCGGTGCCGATGTGGCAGCGGAACTGGATGCCAAACGCGCAATTAACCAGGGCACGCGTTTAGCTGCGGCACTTTAATGCCGCGGGAGATGGGCTCGGAGACCACCGAGCCCAGATGCTCCCAAGTGCGCTTAGACGGCGACTGGGCGCGTTCGACTAAAGGTCGGCTGATTTTATTGTGTCATTAGGCCTAGCAGGGCTTGCGCAGGGTGTCGCAGTGCAATACCAGCTTCGCGTTTAGTTTGGCTGCGGCAGGAGTAGCCGGTCGCCAACAGTTGTGCCTCTGTGTTCGCTTCGATTGCTTTGCGCCAACTCATATCAAATAATCGGGCGGAGTTTTCTCGGTTGCGGCTTTCGTGGCCATAGGTACCCGCCATGCCGCAACAGCCGGTTTCCTCAATCTGCAAGGCCGCTCCTGCCCGCTCAAAGATCCGCTGCCAGTCTTTAAGGCTGGCGGCGGCATTGGTTTTTTCCGTGCAGTGAGCCAGCAGTTTAAAGTGGTGCTTTGATCCGGACTCACCGTGCGCAGTGTCGGCTGGCCATTGCCAGTCTGCGGTTGCCAGCCACTCTTGCAGAAGGGCTACCGACGGCGCCTTGTCTGCGCCCAGCGTTTTGACATACTCGGCCCGGTACGCCAAGGTCATGGACGGCTCAATACCCACCAGCGGTATGTCGGCGTTGGCCAACTGATTGAGCATGGCGGCGTTGGTTTGCGCTGCCTTTTCAAAAGGCGCTAAAAACCCGTGTACATGCAACGGTTTACCATTGGGTTTAAAGGGCGCTAACAGGGGCGTGAAGCCCAGCACTTTTAGAAGTTGCAAATGGTCGAGTAGCAGTTGTGTTTCAAAATAGCTGACAAAAGCATCTTGAACGATAACCACTGCGCGTTCTTTTTGCTCGTCGCCAAGTTGTGCGATGTTGTCGGGTGTCGCCCACAAAATGCCAGCAGCCGCAATAGACTTTTCAATGGAAATGCCCGATAGCAAGGGGCTGTCTACCATGCCGGCGACGCGGTCCAGTAAAAACTTAACGGGCGCAAACTTCATCATGCTGTTATACAGCCAGGGCACTCGGGCCAGGGTTGGCACCATTAATTCCAGGCCGCCAATAAAATAATCTTTAAGCGGTCTGAGATAGCGGCTGTGATACAGCTCTAAAAATTTCGATCTGAACTCGGGCACGTCTACTTTAACAGGGCATTGGCCAACACAGGATTTGCAGGCCAGGCAGCCCTGCATGGATGCCATCACTTCGTGTGAGAAGTCGTAGTCGCGATTCAGGGAATTTTTAATGCGCCCCGGTAGCTGTGCAAGGAAGGATTTTTTACGGCTGTGCGCGGCGACTGCAAGAGGGTCGACGTTGCGCTCGGACAATTGCTTCAACCATTCCCGCACCAACGAGGCGCGCCCCTTGGGCGAGTGAATGCGCTCGCGGGTGACCTTCCAGCTGGGGCACATGGCATCATTCGGATTCCAGTTGTAGCAAGCGCCGTTGCCATTACAAAACATGCCCTCGCGATAGCCTTCCCATACTTGCACGGGAATCTTTCGGTCTTCGTCGCCGCGCGTGGGCGCGCCATCGAGCGGTGTCAGCGCGAAACTGCTGTCGGGTGTGGCAATTTTTCCGGGGTTGAGCTGGTTGTAGGGGTCGAAGACACCTTTGATGCGCTGCAGCTGACTGTAAAGATCGCCAAAAAATGCCGGCGCATATTCGCTGCGCAAGCCCTTGCCGTGCTCGCCCCACAAAAGCCCATTATACTTTTGCACCAGCGCCACAACCGCGTCGGTAATGACGCGCACCCGGGCAATCTCCGCCGGGTTTTTCATATCGAGAATTGGGCGCACGTGCAACACGCCGGCGTCCACGTGACCAAACATGCCATACTGCAGTTGATGGCTGTCGAGCAGCGCGCGGAACTCGGTAATAAAATCGGCTAGGTTTTCGGGCGGTACGCAGGTGTCTTCCACAAAGGGCATGGGGCGCGCCTCGCCATCTACATTGCCCAATAGCCCCACCGCTTTTTTACGCATTCCCCAGATTTTATTAACGCTAGCGTGGCCGCGAACCACTGAAAAATCGCAGTTTTTATTGGCTGTGCCTTTCACAGCGGTGAGTTTGGCGCTCAGTGCGGCCAGCTTTTCTTCGAGCGCCGCTTCGCTGTCGGCCGTGTATTCCACCAAGTTAATGCCTGCCACCTGGTCATCTACCGGCGGGAAAAAGTCGCTGACCGAATGCCAGACAATGTCATTCTTGGCCAGTGCAAAAACGCGCGAATCGATGGTTTCAATGGAGGTGGGTTCTGCGCGCATTAATTCGGTAGCGTCTCGCAGCGCTGCATCAAAATTTTGATAGAGCACGTTTACCAGGGCCGTGTACTTTGGGATAGGCAGCAGGTTGAGCTTTGCCTCGGTTATAAACGCCAGTGTGCCTTCTGCACCGCACAAAATACTGTTTAGGTCTAACTTGCCCTCGGGCGTGTAAATGTGGGCCAAGTCATAGCCCGTTAGGCAGCGATTTAAGGCGGGAAATTTAGCGGCAATGGCAGCCCCGTGTTCTTTGGCAATGTCGCGCAATACCCGGTGCGCTTCGCCCACTCTGTCCTGGCGTTCGCAGATGGCGTTGAGCTCGAGTTCGCCCACTGGGTGCGAGCCCCAGTGACTGCCATCTAAGAAAACGCTGTGCAGCTCAAGTACGTGGTCCCGTGTCTTGCCGTAGAGGCACGAACCCTGGCCTGAGGCATCGGTGTTAATCATGCCGCCTATGGTGGCGCGGTTACTGGTGGACAATTCCGGGGCAAAAAACAACCCGTGGGGTTTAAGGGCGGCGTTTAATTGGTCTTTGACCACGCCACACTGCACGCGCACCCAGCGCTCTCGTACATTGATTTCCAGAATTTGGTTCATGTGCCTGGAGGTGTCTACCACTAGGCCATCGGTTAGCGATTGGCCATTGGTACCGGTGCCACCGCCACGGGCGCTGAGCACAATATTTCGAAAGCGTGGTTTGGCTGCCAGTGCAGTGATCAGCAGCAGGTCCTCTGTGTGCCGCGGGTAGACCACGCCCTGGGGCAGCACTTGGTAGATGGAGTTATCGGTAGAGAGCACCGTGCGATTGGCGTAATCGGGGTTCAGCTCCCCGGCGAAACCCTCGGCTTTTAAGGCGTCGATGAAGTCCAGATAGTGCTGCTGGACGGGCGATGTAGTGCGAATAGCTGGAATCATCTTGGGGCGCCTACTGGCAATCAATCCTGTTTCGGGGGCGCATTTTAGCGATTTCGTGGCGCGCTGGCCAATGCTGTGCAACGGCTTCAGTAAGGCGTGCTAAACAGCGCTTCACTGGCGGGTGGCTCGCGGCACTCGTCCAGCGCCAGGTTAAACGCCGGCAAAAACGCCGGGAATTGCGCCAGAAATGCCTTGCTGAAATAGGCGTGCATGGGCGCCTGCTCCAGCCGTTTACGGGTCAGTGGCAACATGTCGGATTGGGTACTCAGGGTGGCGTCGATAAACATTTCCGAAGCGACCAGTGCGCCAATGCGCGCCGTTTGCAGCATGCGGGCGAGCTGCTCGTAGCTGTCGACCACTGCGATCGGATGGTTTAAGGATTCCGCCAGCGCGAGCTCGTAGTGCGCGCCCCGCATGACTCCTACGTAACTCAAAAGCTGTTGCGGGTTACTGGGTTGGAAGTCGGGGCGCGACAGCAACACCTTGTAATCCGCCATCAGTGCTGCCGACGGTTCCGCAAACTGATCCCGCCTGGCCGTTAAGTTAGCGGGGAAAAATCCGTCTACATCGCCGGCCTCCACATTGCGCTGCGCACGCACAAACGGCATACCGGTAAACTTGAAGTGAATGTGCAGGTGATCGCCGACGCATTTAAACAGGAGGGGGTAGCGGCCCTGCAGTTCGTTCTCCTGATAGCTGAGCAAACCGGGAAAATTAGCTGAATCGGGTCCCAGCGTTTGCAGGCGCACCTCGGTGGGCAACTCGGCCCTGGCTGTCAGGCCGAAGCTAAATAAGACCAGCAAGGTCGTGCTCCAGCGTCTTAGTAAGCGCACGCAAACTCCTTTAGTGAACATTCTTGGTATATATAGCTCTAGCGCATCGTTTTTTTGGCGATTAATTGCGCAGGCACTATAATGCCTGCTCAACCACCTCTAGGAGCAAGGATAGATGCGATTGATAGGTACAGCCTTTTTGGCACTGTTGATAACGGGTGCGACACAGGTTTGCGCCCAGGGTTTTGCCGGATTATACAAGGATAGGGCGGGTAGAATGGAAATCTCTTTGGGAGCCAATAATTTAGGCGCCTGGGATGCAAAGGGCAGTAATGGCGCACAAATGTCAGTGGCGTCCGATGTGGGTTGGAGTTTTGGCATGGGTTACAACTTCGACAATCACTGGAATCTTTCCTTTGCGGCTGACTATAACAGCCCAAAATTTGACGCTACAGCAATCAATTCAGACGGTGATTCGGTAGATATTAGCCATAAGCTAACCACCTATAGCGGTCAGGTGAACGGTACCTACCATTTTATGGAAGGTGCTTTTACGCCCTATGTACAAGCGGGGCTCGGCTGGTCCTATGTGGATACTAACGTCAGCGCCGGGCTGCCCTCCACAGGCTGCTGGTGGACCTGGTATGGCTATGTTTGTTCATCCTACTACAACACCTATAACGCCACTGAATTCTCCTACAGCGCCGGCGCTGGTCTGCGCTATGAGTTTAATCGCAACCTGTTTGTCCGGGCCGGCTACACGGGCCTGTGGTTAGACTTGGGCAGCTCCGACGCGCGCGTGGACATAGGTCGCTTAGAAGTGGGCTTTATGCTTTAAAGTTTTTCACATAGGTCAAAAACCCGCGTCTGCGGGTTTTTTTATGCCTTCCATCCACAAAATGACGGGATAGACCTGTGGATAACCTCAGGGTAACCGCCGGTATCCCCGACGGCAGCTGGTGTTGCAGGGGGCGGTGTGTTTTTTGAGCGGCCTTATAGTATTTTTTGTTCTTTGAAGGTTGTGCGAAAGTCCAAAGTGTCTTCTATCTTTATACAAGGGGAGCCTGGGTGTGATGGCCCGGGGATAGGAGCGCGGTCGGACGGTCGCGATAACACGCTGGAATAATAGGACTCAACTTGAAGCGAAGAGACTTGCTTACCGGCCTTTTTGCCGCATCATCGTTTGCACTGGGGAATGCGTGGCTTTGGAAGCACGCGCAAGATATCTATAGCCCAACCACCGCAAATGACCCACTAGTCACTGGCGATATATCGGATTCTGAAAGCGCACTGGCCATCGCCGGTCAGCCGCCTGCAGCCCGTAATTCCACGCCAGCTGCCAGCGCTGCACCGTCGCCGGCTGTGTCGCCGTTACCACACAGTGAGCCAACGCCAACATTTGTGGGCGAGTCGCCGCAGACTGTGGAAAAAACTGTCGCCAGCACCTCGATTGCGACACCGAGCAGTCAGGATCGCATACTGGAAAAGGTGCGCAATTTCGAACAAGAATTTGCCGACGATATTTACCTGTCAGAGCAAGAGCGTATCGTAATGCTGTCGGTATTGACGCGCTTAGAGCGAGCAGAAGCGTTTATCGGGCACGGCAATTACAATATTTGCAGTTTTGACTACCTGTTTAAAGTGGCCAACCGTTTTCCACAGGTAGGCGCCTTTAGCCAGGTGGAGCTGGATTTTATCGAGCGGATATTTTTTACCGACGCCAAACAGTACGGCTTTATGGGCGAAAAGGTGATTCCGGATTTGACCGCGCAGATTCCGGATGCCGACGTATTGAAGGTACCTTACAGTGGTCAATATGTATTTAAGGGGCAGTCTGAGCAGTACTACCAAAAGCTCAAACGCGACATTGGCGAAAGTATTATTTTAACCTCGGGTATTCGCAGTAACGTCAAGCAAATGCACCTGTTCTTGGCGAAGGCCGCGGTGTCCAACTTCAATCTCTCAAAGGCCTCGCGCTCCCTGGCGCCACCGGGGCATTCGTTCCACGGCGTGGGAGATTTTGACGTAGGTAAAGTGGGTTGGGGCATCGCAAATTTCAGCGACAAATTTGCCCAAACCGACGAATTTAAACGCATGCAAGATCTGGGCTATGTCCAAATACGCTACACCGAAGACAATCGCCTGGGCGTGCGCTTTGAGCCATGGCACATTAAAGTCGTGTAAACTGAGCCCTGTTCATCGCGCGGTTAGAGGCACCCATGGGCGAGGTCATTCCCTTTAAAAAACCCAAGTTAAAAGACAAGTTTAAGGGTAAAACCCTGTGTCGCGAAGGTTTTCACAAGTGGGTGGTGGTGACCGACAATAAATTTGACGTAAAACAAGGGCGGCTGGTTACTGTGTACCGTTGTCAGCGCTGCGGCGAGCAGAAAACTCGCGCCCATTAAACTAAATGTGGCTCAAACATTTCCCAATCCGAGTCCTTGCGGTAACTCCCAGCGCTATTTCGGGATCAGTTGTGTGCGCGTGCGGCTGAACAGGTCGTGCAAGGTCTGCTGATCTTTGTCGATTAACGCCCACCAGTAGCCCAGGCCCGCGCACGCAAGCGAAAGTACCGCCAGCAGCCAGCGCAGCAGGGCAGTGGCGAAATCCAGCCGTTCGCCACTCTGTTTGACCACCGCTATTCGCCAGGTTTTCATGCCGAGTGTTTGTCCAGAGCGAATCCAGAAAAAACTGAAGTAGAGTGCCAGTAAAACTATCCAGCCCACAAAGCCAGGCCAGCCTAGGTTGGCTTTCTCCCCTTCTGCCAGCGCGTAGCCGAACAGGGCGACCTTGGCCCATAGAAAGGCTGCACCGTAGGCGATGCTAACAGCAATCACCAGCAGGCTGTCGTAAAGCATCGCGCCCAGACGGCGCAACAAGGAAGGGTATTGAGCTTCGGTCATGGCTGTGCGTGTGTGCTTGTGTAGGTCAGGGTAAAGGGTGCTTGTTCGGCCGGGCAGCCTAAACTAACCAGCCCGCAGCCATCAAGAGGCAGTTCTTCGCGACGCAAATAAATTTCTCGCTGACCCTCGGGGGTGACATAGGTGCCATTTGTGGAGTGGTCCACCAGCACAAACTTCCCCCTACGGTACAGCAAATGGCAGTGCTCGCGCGAGGCCAGGGGGGTATCGGTTTGCAGGGCATTACTGCTGGCGCGGCCCAGGTGAAAGGGCGTTTGGCTGGGTAATATATCGACGCTGCCGTTGGGGGTATGCAATTGCAGGCACTGCCTGTGCACCTGTTGGGTAACGTGCATAAGCGACATCACCTGGGTGGCATTGTGGAGCTCCCGGGCTGCCTGCCACTGCACCCGATAGATCAGCGACCGCTCGGCGCCACCTTTTAAGGCGACGCGGTCAAATTCTCGGCACTGCTGTTGGTGTGTGTCCTTGAGGCTAGTAAACAACTTCGCAGTGATAATGATTTCCTCTGCCCGGGCTATTTGGGCCACGAAGGCGGCGTCGTTCACCGTTTCGCCGAAAATGTCGTCATCGGTGATCAGCACATCGCCAAAACAGATGCCAATGCGCAATTGCAGGGCGCCCTCTTGGGTTAGCCGCTGAATGGCTATGGCTGCTTGCAGGGCGCTGTCGCTGGATTGAAAGCACACCATCACTTCGTCGCCAATGGTCTTAACCAGTTTGCCCTGGTGTCGGTGCACCTCAACCGTCGCCCGCTGCAGTAGCTGGCGAATCTTAAATTCAGCCGCGTGGTTGCCCAGCTCCCGGTACAAGTGAGAGCTGCCGCACACATCGGCGAATAAGATGGCCCGGCGGCCCGGTGTAGTTGGCATGAATCGCTCTCTGGCAGAAAGGGCCAATTATGAAGGCATGTGCGGCTGGTTACAATTCACCCACTCGGCAACAAAATTAAACACGGCAGCCCCAAATAGACTACAGCTGTTAGCAGAGTTTGCTATCCTGCCCGCTGCAGTCCTTCTGGCGGCAGGTGCAGCCCCGAGGTCTAGGCCCCGATTTTAAGCGCCCGAACAAAATGGGCATTCGTGAAACGTAAAGGAGAAGTGAAATGGCAACAGTGACACTGCATGGAAACCCCTTTGAAACTGTAGGGTCTTTGCCCGAAGTTGGCAGCGCAGCACCTGCTTTTACTCTGGCCAAGGCCGATTTATCCGATGCCACCCTGGCAGGTTTAGCGGGCAAGCGCGTTGTGCTGAATATTTTCCCATCGATCGATACGCCCACTTGCGCCACCTCGGTGCGCGAGTTCAACAGCAAGGCGGCCGCCTTGGATAATGTAGAAGTTGTGTGTGTATCGGCGGATTTGCCGTTTGCCCTCGGTCGTTTTTGTGGCGCAGAGGGTATTAGCAATGTCACCGTTGCTTCCAGTTTCCGTTCCAGCTTCGGTAACGACTACGGCGTTGCCTTTAAAACTGGTCCGCTTGCGACCCTGCTCTCTCGGGCGGTGGTAGTTATCGATGCAGAAGGCAAGGTAATTTACACCCAGCAGGTAGCTGAAACAGGCGATGAGCCAGATTACGCTGCTGCGTTAAACGCGCTGGCCTAACTGAGTCTACCTAGCTTATCCCTCGCCCACTGGCGAGGGAGATGCAAGCCCCTAAAAAGCCTCGGCCAGTGGTCGAGGCTTTTTTATGGATAAGCCAATGTGGTTGGGCCTAAGGCAATAGATATTAGGTGCTATGGCCATTCATTGGCGCTCGTTCAAACTGTTGCACTGTGTGTCGAACTTGGGTGCCTGTGCTCGCAGGTCTCTGACAGCCACAAAAGGTGCTGTCCAAAAAGCGCGATTCAATGAGTGAAAACCTTATTTGGGAAGGGGACGGCCGGATTAATGGTAATAGCCTAGGGGCTATTACCACCCCTGCGGGGCTTTCTGGCGCTCGTTCAAACTGTTGCACAGTTTGTCGAACCGGGGTGCCTGCACTCGCCGGCCACTGGTAGTCACAAAAGGTGCTGTCCAAAAAGCGCGATTCAATGAGCGAAAACCTTATTTGGGAAGGGGGCGGCCGGATTAATGGTAATAGCCTAAGGGCTATTACCACCCCTGCGGGGCTTCGCTAGCGGTCGTTCAAACTGTTGCACAGTTTGTCGAACCGGGGTGCCTGCACTCGCCG
>NZ_JBTUOC010000035.1:0-61910 GCF_058345725.1 Simiduia sp.
GCTTCTGATTCTGCTTCTGCTTCTGCTTCTGCTTCTGCTTCTGCTTCTGCTTCTGCTTCTGCTTCTGCTTCTGCTTCTGCTTCTGCTTCTGCTTCTGCAGGATTAGCGTTCGCGTCGCTCGCCATCTCGTCAAGTGATTGCGAGGATGTTTGCGTATCTAATTCAAAGGCGCTGGTGTCCTCCTCCTGCTCCAGCTCCACCTCGGTGACATCGGGCAGTGCCAGCTCTATATCTTGCGCCAGATCTTCAACGTCTTCCACCACATCGGCCTGCGCAACAGGCGCCGCTTCGGGTGCGAGCTCATCATCGTCCTCGGCCTCGGGCAGGGTGAAAACGATATCCTCATCGGTTTCAGGAGGCTGAAGGTCGGCGGGTTCGATTCCTTCAGTTTCAAACGGCGCCAGTGCCGCCAGCGCAGCCATGACTTCATCGGAAACAGGCAGGATGTTTTGTCCGGCGGCCACGGCGTCCACCATGTCCAACAGGGCTTCGTGGCCCGCGTGTAGCGCCTGATACCCCTCGTCGGTCAGCGTCAAGCGGCCGTCGCTAATGGCGTCGTAAACGTACTTGAGTTGGCCACTTAAGCCACTCATTTGCACCAAATTGGCGTGTTCGGCACCTTTTTCTAAATTGGCAAGCTCGGAGCGCAATGCAGCTAATTGCTCGCGATTGATCGACTGTGCCTGCCAGGCATTCAGCATATCGTCCGCATCGAGCAGCAGGTTCATTTCCTCTGCCATGAAGATCGACAACAACTCTGGGTCAACCTTCTTTTTACCCTGAGCTTCCGCTTCCTGCTGGCGAATCAAGGGGCCAACCGACAGCTCTTTTAGCTCGGCTACGCGGGCAATGAATTGTTGCAGGCGGGGAATTTCGACAGTTTCGCCGGCCTCGATATCTGTGAGCGCTTCGCGCGTATAAGTCACGGCATCGCGCAGCAGCTGAAGAATATCTTCGTCGATATTAACTTGATAAGAACGCAGCTCTTTGACGAAGCGCTCCAGCGGTGTGGCCATTTCCGCAATGGGTACCACATCCGCCATATGCGCACTGCCCTTTAGGGTGTGCAAGGCGCGCTGCATATTTTCGCTGGGCGGCGTGTACAGCGGCGCCAGCTCCTGCATTTCCTCGATGAAGGCTTCCAGCTCTTCTAGGTGGGTGCTAGCTTCAGAGCCAAAGATTTCCCACAGCATGCTGTCGGGCTCGCCGTCGTCTTCTTCGACAGGAACTTCAGATGCTAAGGCAGCCGGCTCAACGTCGGCTGACTCACCCTCTTCCGACGATCTATTGCCCTCTTCAATGCCCGCCAGCAGTTCCGCAGGCATATTGCCTTTGCTCAAGCTTTCGGCCCAGGCTTGGTATTGATCGATGGTGGCTTTATCGGGTACTGGGGTTTTATCCCGGAAGGCGGCAATCATCGCGGGCAGGCGCGCCACCACGCGCTCGATCAAATCCACGTGAATACTGTTGGGCTCGATAGTACCGTCGATGACGCGATTCAACATGTTTTCGATGGACCAAGCCAACTCGCCAATGGCCATGGCCTTCACCATACGACCAGACCCCTTTAGGGTGTGGAAGGCGCGCCGGAATTCAGTCAGTGCCTCTTGGTCGTTAAAATCTTCTTTCCAGCGCGGAAAATACTCGTTAATGGTTTCGGTAACTTCTTCCGCTTCTTCGATGAAAATTTCGAGAATCTCTTCGTCGATTTCATCTTCGGGTTCATCCAGCTCGGCCTCTGCAGCCGCTGGCTCCGATTCTGGCCCAGCCGCTTGCGCCGCCACTGGCGGCTCCGGCTCGACAGCGACCGGTTCGTCAACAGTGTTCGCATTGCCCGCAGGCTCTAACTCCTCCGGCTCGGGTGCATCCTCCGCTTGCGCACTGGCCGCGTCTGCGACTTCGGCCGGCGCGACTTTCTCGTCGTCGGTCTCGGCAACGGGCACATCCATATCGACGTCTTCCACGTCGACCATTTTCTTCAGTACTGATTCTGCGCTGCTCGGTTCAGCATGGGCGCCCGACCTTGGTTTGCTGGATGCCACGGCATAACCCAGCGCCTCGACGCTTTCTTCGGCGACGCTCAACAGCAGGTCATCTTCCTCTTCGATATCGCCACCCAGGCGCTCGAGATAGTACTCAACGCTGGTAATGGCATCGGCCAGGATATCCAGTGTCGACCACTCGGGGGGCTGTTCGACGCCCACCAGTTTTTCTTCCACAAAACGGGCACAGGCGCCAATAATACGCGCCGGACGCGGTAGGGGTACCATGTCCAAACCGCCGCGGATTTCGCGCAGCAGGTTGGGCACATTGCCCAGGTGAGACTGATCCCACTGGGAGGCAATGTATTCGATGACGGCGTCTTTGGCCTGCTCCAGGCCATTGCGGCATTCGCGCAATACCTGTTCTTGCGCTTCGTTTAAATTGATATCGCGTACCGGGCCTTTGCCTTCGCCGGCACCCAAGTTGCGCACCAAATTTTGCAGGCTGTTTTCGATGTCAATTATTTCACCGGCCACGCCCATCAAGACATCTTGGTTAAGGTAGTCCGGGCTGGCTTCCGCGCGTTCTAAGACGGCGGCCTGCGCCAGTACTTGCTGCCGCAAGCTGCCAATACCCAAGACCGCCATGGTGTCGGCCACCCGCTTCAACACCGGCAGTGCTTCGCGCACGTGGCTGCTGGCATCCTCTCCCGACAAACACATATCGAGTGCGTGCTTCACAATATCCAGCTCGTCGCCAATAGCGGCCACTACCGAGCGCATGGCCTCGCCGTCGGGACCCGACAGCAAGTCGTCTTCGGAGAGCTCTTCGACTTTATCCTTCGGCAGCGCTTCGGCCAGCTTGTATTTAGTTTTCAGTCGCGCAATTACCGGCGACTCTACTTCGGCACGCGCGATGTAATACAGCAGGTTTTTCAGCAGCTCGTGCGGTGTACCGGCCTTCAATGCCTTAGTGCCGTAAACGGCCAAGACTTTTATCTCGCGATCGAGCTGGCGCAGCAAATTTTTAACGGAGACACTGGCTTCAATAGAATCGTTTTGAAGCCCTTCCACCAAACCGAGCGCAATTTCCCACAACGGTTGACGCGGCGTACCCTGGGTGAGTTTGTACAAACGCGTAAAGACTTTTTGCAGATACGCCAGGCTTTCGTCGGGCTTAACGCTGCGGATTAAACTGGCCGCTGCCATTTGATACATCTGGCGCAGCTTGGTAACCATTTCAGTCAGCTGCTTGTTGTCTTGCGCGGCGGCCAACGGCTGGCCGGTGACACGCTTGGCGGCCGACATATCGGGGGTAAACAATTGTGTTTCGGTGAGCAGGCTTTGACCGCGCACAGCGCGCAGGTCGTTCAGCAGCGGCAGCACCATCGCGGGCTGATCTTTGCGACTGCTCTTGACGTGCTCCAAGTAGAGCGGCAGCTGCAAAATGGCGCGCATTAAAACTTCCTGGCCTTCTGCTTCGTTTTTAACGCCGCCATTCATCAACGCCTGCGCCAGCTGCTCCATTTCCTCAGCCATCAGCGCCGCGCCGTAAAACTCCACCATTTTCAGGGAGCCGTGTACCTGGTGTATGTGGGTCAGGCAAAAGCGAATGCGCGTGGCATCTTTTGCATTTTCCACATAGGCTTCCAGTGCTTGGCGCGCCTCTTTCAGCGTTTCGCCAATTTCACCGATGACCCAATCCAGGGCTGCAAAGTTACGGTTGTCTCCCAAGGGACCGTCCTCTCGTTATTCGCTCTTAGCCGAGCCAGGAGCGAGGCGCTGGTAGGCTTGTATCTGATCGCCACCGACGCGCTTCATGTTAGGGTGTTGCCATTCCGTGATCTCGCCTAAGCCAACGATCAATACACCGTTGGGCTTCAGGCGGGCTGCCAACTCGTTGAGGATGTCCCGACGTCGCCAACGCCGAAAATAGATCAACAGGTTTTGGCAAAAAATCACATCCATTGGCACGGCTGGCATCTTGGCCAGATCCAGCACATTGCCGTGGGTGAAACACACCCGATCTCTTATTTTTTCAACCACCTGCAGATTTTGGCCCACTGGTGTGAAATACCGGGCTTTTTCCTGTGGGGTGGTTTGGTCCAATTTCCGGGCCGCATAAATCCCCGCGCGCGCCTTGTGCAACGAGGGCAAGCTGATATCGGTGGCGGTTACTCCAAAATAGGGATCTACCGCAGCCAGCTCAAAGCAATCGTTTATCACCATGGCGAGCGCATAGGGCTCTTCGCCCGTGGCACAACCCACACTCCAGACGTCAAAGCTATCATTGAGTGACTGATTATCAATGCGCGTTTGCACTAGGCGGCGAACATACTCGATAGACGGGCGATGCCGGAAGAAACTGGTCTCTTTAACCACCAGCCGATCGACCAGCACCGACCATTCCACCATGCCGTGCAGACCTTCCTGCACCTGGTGCATGTAGGCCTGGTAATCACCGCACTCCAGCTCCCGCATTCGGCTGGCTATTTGGGTCTGCAAAAATGCACGTTGATGGGGCGCCACTTGAATACCGGTACGGTCTTCCAGCAGTTTGCTCCACTGCTGGAATTCGTTGTCCGTAAATTCGGGCAGCGCCCGTAACGACCACACCACGCTACGGCTACTCGCTTATCAAGCTCTGTGGGGCTCTTCTTCGTCTTCCAGACTGGACAATTCGGCATTGAACTCTCCATCCAGATCGAAGCTCACCTCTTCATCTGCGTCGCTCACCTCTTCAACCGCATCGTCCAGGGTCAGTGTCTCTTCGCCGTAGTTGTCATCCAACTCTTCTGGCAGCTTGAAGCCAGCTACCGATTCCCGCAGATCCAGTGCCATCTCGGCCAGGGTACCGATCGACTGGGCCGTGGCCGAAGTACCGGCCGAGGTTTGCGAGGTAATTTCCTGAATCACGTTCATCGTGTTGGAGATGTGGCCGGCAGATGAGGCCTGCTGGCGTGCAGCGTTCGAAATGTTTTGAATCAATTCCGCAAGCGATGACGATACGTTTTCAATTTCTTCCAGTGCCACACCCGCATCCTGTGCGAGACGAGCACCGCGCACCACTTCCGCGGTGGTTTGTTCCATCGAGATTACAGCCTCGTTGGTATCGTTCTGAATCGTTTTAACCAGCGCCTCAATCTGCTTTGTTGCCGCAGCAGAACGTTCCGCAAGACGCTGTACCTCATCCGCAACCACCGCGAAGCCTCGACCTGCGTCACCGGCCATCGAGGCCTGGATCGCAGCGTTAAGTGCAAGGATGTTGGTTTGGTCGGCAATGTCGTTAATCAGCGATACGATGTCACCAATTTCCTGTGACGATTCACCCAGACGCTTAATACGCTTCGAGGTGTCTTGAATCTGTTCGCGAATGGTATCCATCCCGTGGATGGTGTTCTGTACCACTTTTGCACCGTTGCTCGCGATCGATACCGACCGCTCCGCAACCGCGGCTGATTCGGCGGCGTTCGCAGATACCTGGTCAATGGTCACAGCCATTTCGTTCACAGCAGCCGATGCACCGGCAATTTCCTGCGCCTGATGCTCAGAGGCCTCGGCCAGATGCAGTGCCGTTTGCTGGGTTTCCTGAGCGGCAGACGATACGTTCACGGCCGTTTCGTTGATTCGAGAAACCAGTACACGCAGCTGGTCAATGGTGAAGTTGATGGAGTCAGCGATGGCACCGGTGAAATCTTCCGTTACCGTTGCAGTGGTTGTCAGGTCACCATCTGCGAGGTCGGCCAGTTCATCAAGTAGACGCAAAATTGCGTTCTGGTTACGTTCGTTAGTTTCCTCTTCCACCTGCAGGCGCTGGCGTGTGCCCTGGGCCCACTGCGCACCGATCAATACGATAGCCAACAATCCAATCACACCCAAGATGGCGATGGTGAGGTTGTTGGGCTGGCGATTGCCGGCGTTTTCAACAATCTTATCCGAAAGCGTGGTCAGCGCTTCCAGTAAACGGGGCGAGTCATCAAGAATCTGGTTGGTGGCCTGACGGGCCTTAAACAGTGCGGGCGAGGCTTCAAAGATCTCGCGGATGGAACTGTTTACGAACTCAAACAGTTCGGAAATTTCGTTCAATGAGCTCACAGCCTCTGGCTCGGTCACGCGCGAAATACTCATGGCGGCATCGCCGCCCTTCATGCCGGACAGAACCTTACCGAACAAGTTGGCATCCAGATTAAACTGGTCGGCGGCCTGGTCTGCATCGCCGCCACCGCGCAGCATTTTATCCACGTTACGACCAATACGCTCGGCACGCCAGGACTGCATCTGCGCCACCGACACCTGGTCGGCAGGGGCCCCGCTTTCCAGCAGAATTTCAACAATGTTGTTGTGCTCCGCCTGCAGTTCCGGCAGCGATTCGTTCAGTGTGATTGCCACATCGTTCAGGAAGATGATGGTGTCTTTGTTGGTCACAATATTGTTGGCGCTGTTCTTCACACTTTGAAAAATAGCATCAAAGCCCGCAAACTCTTCCGCCAACGCGGTTCGGGTATCGATGTCAGATGCGCGCAAGCGACCCCAGAGGCTGTCCATTTCGGCAATCACTTTCGCCAGTTCCGGGAAAGCAGCTTCGTTGCCAGACGTGGCTTCACGCGCCAGCGATGTTACCCGGAATGACAGGGCGCGCAGTTCTGCGGTGAGCTGCAAATAACCCTGATCCTTGGCAGTATTTTGCTGCACCAGGTAAAAACTCACACCCATCAATACCAGCACAACCAACAGCGCGGCCGCCAAGGCTGCCATCACCGGGTTGCCTCGCATGGATGCGACGAGGCCTCTTGTTTCGTTCTTCATGCTACGCTCCTGACCAACGTTGCGTGTTACTTAAAATAAAGCGGTAAACCGCCCTGAAAAATTCCGGCTTAATCTTCGGCCGCATTGGTAAATCTGGGTTCGCCGGCAAGACTCGCCGGGCTAAATACATTCCACTGGTTTTCACCCTGTCGATAAGCGCCACTGACAAAGGGCGCCACTGCCTTGGGCAGGTCGCTGTTGTCGTCGCTAAAGGTGTCCACGGGAAAGTGTTGCATTCCAAAAACTTGATCGACGATCAGTCCGGAGTAGAGTTCATCGCGGTCTAAAATCAGTACCCTGCGCTGTTTGCGGTGGCTGGAAATTTTAGAACCGAAAAATGCCGCCAGATCAAACAGCGGCAGCAAGCGGCCACGCACGTTGGCCACACCGCGCACCCAGGGCTGAACGCCGGGCAAACGGGTGTAAGGTGGCACTTCCAGCATTTCACTCACTTCGTCCATGGGCGCGACAAACCGGCGCCCCATCAACGAAAAGCCAATGCCACTCCAGTGCGGCTTAATGGCCAGCTGCGCCGGCAGACCCCGCGCAAAATGCTTACTGCGCCCCGCCAGTTCCACCAGAGCCTGAAATGCTCTTGATTGATTCGCCTGTGGCTCTGTCATGAAAATCCCGTTGTTCTACCCGGCTACGCCATAGCGTCTGCGATGGCCTGCACCAGGGTTTTCTCGCTGATGGGCTTGGTCAAATAGGCCTTGGCGCCTTGACGCATGCCCCACACGCGATCGGTTTCCTGATCTTTTGTCGTGACGATGATCACCGGGATATGTGCCGTCTCCTGCGCCTTACTCAGCTGGCGAGTCGCCTGAAAACCATTCAAGCCCGGCATCACGATATCCATCAAAACCAGATCTGGGCGCTCTTTTTTCGCCACGGCTACGCCTTGCTCACCGTTTTCCGCGGTGATAACAGCGTGACCGTTCTTTTCCAGAATGCTGGTCAGCTTGTAAGTTTCTGTGGGTGAATCGTCGACGATTAACACTCTTGCCATAGGTCCCCCGGGAACATCTGTTTTTGTTATGACTTTGGGTTAGCCAGCCTTACCGGCTGCGTTGTTAAGATGCTTTGGCCTGACCAACATGCGTTTGGATGGCGCCTAGCAATTCCGTCTTGGAAAAGGGCTTGGTCAAATATTGATCCGAGCCAACTATCCGGCCTTTAGCCTTATCAAAAAGGCCATCCTTGCTGGACAGCATAATTACCGGTGTCGATTTAAATTCGCTGTTGTTTTTAATCAGCGCACAGGTTTGATAGCCGTCGAGGCGCGGCATCATGATATCAACAAAGATGATATCCGGCCGGGTATCGGCAATTTTAGCCAGTGCATCAAAACCATCGGTGGCGGTAATGACTGTGCACCCGGCTTTGTTCAGGAGTGTTTCTGCAGTGCGACGAATAGTTTTGCTATCGTCGATCACCATGACTTTCAGGCTTTCCAGATTGACGTCCATAATGAGCTTTTGCCTTTCGCTTTATTTTTACCTCGACCAGGCTGGGTCAATGGCGGTTGATCGCCCAAACAGCATAGCAGCCGCGGATGGGCAGCGGCAGCCGAACCTGGATTTGCGGCGAAGACTACGCCGACTGGATGTTTTAACACAGATATTAAGGTTTCGCTATAAGCGACTGAATAAAATGGGAATTTACCCCTAACGTGACCTGGACTATAGCCGCCGCCAGCCGATGGCGCTATCCTCAGCGCCTAATCCAATGTCACCGTTTGCAGCGGCGCTCGAGCCCCCTTGAAGCCCTGCCAAAACACCGAGGTAAGCCATGACCTTTCGCATGGGCATAGTGATGGACCCCATCCACACCTTTAACGCCAAAAAGGACACCACCCTGGTCCTCATGCAGGCCGCCCAAGCGCGCGGCTGGCAGTTACTGGGCTTTGAACAGGGCGATATCTGGCTTGATCAGGGTCGCGCCCAGGGCAGTGGTCGCCCAATCACTGTGGCAGACGACGCCCACCTGGGTCGCCAGGACTGGTACCAGCTGGGCGCTGCCGAACAGCTGCCTCTGGCCGAGCTGGACGTCCTGCTGATGCGCAAAGACCCGCCCTTCGACAGCGAATACGTCTATAGCACCTATGTCCTGGAGGCCGCCCAGCGCGAGGGCGTACTGGTAGTAAACGATCCACAGAGCTTGCGCGATTGCAACGAAAAGGTGTTTGCCACCCAGTTCCCAGACTGCTGCCCGCCGGTGTTGGTGACGCGCAATAACGCGCGTTTGCGGGCCTTCCACCAGCAGCATCAAGACGTTATTTTTAAACCCCTGGACGGCATGGGTGGCAGCGGTATTTTCCGGGTTAAGGCAGATGACCCCAATGTAGGCGTCATTCTCGAAACCCTCACCCGGCAGGGCCGGGAGACCATCATGGCACAACGCTACCTGCCCGAGATCAGCGCCGGCGACAAACGCATACTCGTCATCGACGGCACGCCCGTTCCCTACAGCCTAGCGCGCATTCCCAGCCAGGGCGAAACCCGCGGCAACCTAGCGGCAGGCGGCACTGGCCGACCGCAACCCCTGTCTGAGCGGGATCGCTGGATTGTGGATCAAGTTGCCCCAGCTCTTAAGGCAAAGGGGCTGCTATTTGTGGGCCTGGACGTGATTGGCGACTACCTGACCGAGATCAATGTCACCAGTCCCACCTGCGCGCGCGAAATCGACAATGCCTACCAAACCGATATTGGCGGCCTGCTAATGGACGCGATCGCCCGGCGCCTGGAGGCGCGCTAAGGCATGAGCAGTGCAACCGCGTCTTTGTTGAACGCCCCGCGCGAAAGCCAGGGCGACCGGCTCACCTTTACCCTGTTTGTGGCCCTGGCAGTGCACGCACTGCTGCTCTTTGGCCTGACCTTTAAAGTCGACAAGGGCGCCGGCAAACTGCCGACCCTGGAAATTACCCTGGCCAACCACAAAAGCGCCAGCGAGCCCGAGAAGGCCGACTTCCTGGCCCAGCAGAACCAGGAGGGCAGCGGCACCATCGAAGAGGCCAAGGCGCAAACCACCGATCAGTCGGCCGAGTTTTTTGCGCCAGTGATCAACGACGTCAACCCAACACCACAGCAGCGGCAAATTAAGCCCAGCGAGCGGCGCGACGACCAACTGGTGACCACCACCAGCAAGAGCAGCCACAGCGCCAGCTTGCAACTCGACAAACCCACACCAGAGCAAGAAGAGCGCCAAGGCGAAAACCAGGAGCGCCCCAACACCAACGACGAAATTGCCTCGCTAATGGCCGAGATCGATCGCCAGCGCCAGCAGTACGCCAAACGCCCGCGCGTGCGTCACCTGACCTCGGTGGCCACCAAAAGCTCGGCCGAAGCCGCCTACCTGCTGAAATGGACCGATAAGGTGGAATACGTGGGCAATCGGAATTTCCCGCAAGAGGCCCTGCGACGTGAAATTTTCGGTGCCGTGACCCTGGCCGTACGAGTCAAACCCGACGGCCGCCTGGACCAGGTGCAAATTACCAACCCCTCGGGCTATCGATTGCTGGACGACGCCGCCGTGAGCATTATCCGCGACAGCTCGCCCTTCGCGCCCATCCCCCACGAAGTGCTCCAAAATCACACTCACCTGGAGATAGTGCGCACCCTGCGCTTTGAAATCACCGGCCTGAGCTCCGGCGAGGCGCCGGCCCAGGCGGCGCGCTAATGCCGTCGAGGGCCTGCGGCGCACCTTGTTTTTCAGCCGCCAAACCCCATACTGAAGGTATGAAGAAACACACAGATACACCCAGCGCTGAACTGACGGCCGGCTCTTTGAAGGGCCAGTTTCTGGTTTCCATGCCCAGCCTGCGCGACCCGCACTTTAACCACTCCATCACGCTGATCTGCGATCACAGCGAAGAGGGCGCCATGGGACTAGTGTTAAACCACCCGCTCGGCGACATCACCCTCGGCGACATTTTCGAGCAGATGGGTCTTGATGCCGTGCCGGAGACGGCCCAGCAGGCTATTTACGCCGGCGGCCCAGTACAGCGCGAGCGCGGCTTTGTGGTGCACCCGGCGGCGCAGCGCTGGGAATCCACCATCGAAGTATCGCCCGAGGTAGCCCTGACGGCATCGCGCGATATTCTCGAGTCCATGGCAGCCGGGCGCGGGCCACACAATGCCATCGTGGCCCTTGGCTATGCCGGCTGGGAGGCCGGACAGCTAGAAGACGAAATAGCCAACAATGCCTGGATTACCCTGGCCGGCGACAGCGAGCTGCTCTTCGACACACCGGCCCACCTGCGCTGGTCGGCCGCGGCCAAGCTATTGGGCTTTGACTTAAACCTGATTTCCAGCCACGCCGGCCACGCCTAAGGCCAAACCGCGCGCCGGCACACAAGCGAGCCAAGCTGTGACACAACGTATTCTCGCCTTTGACTTCGGCACCAAAAACATCGGCGCCGCCTACGGCCAGACGCTGACTCGCACCGCCCAAGAACTGCCCACTATCAAGGCCCGCGACGGCGTGCCCGACTGGCAGCAGATTGCCGCGCTGCTGACCGAGTGGCAACCGACGCACCTGCTGGTAGGTCTGCCGCTCAATATGGACGACACGGAAACCGAACTGGCTGCGCGCGCGCGCAAATTCGGCAACCGCCTGCACGGCCGCTTTGGATTACCGGTAGAGATGTGGGATGAGCGTTTGAGTACGCGCGAGGCAAAAGCCGAAGCCCGCGGCCGGGGCCACAGGGGCCACTACAAAAGTGACCCGGTGGACGCCATTGCCGCGCGCCTTATACTGGAAAGCTGGCTGAACAGCCAGCCGTAAAACCGGCGTCGCCCCTGGCAACCAGAGCTTGCGCTTAGTTAGTAAAGCTTGTGGCCGCCCGACTCTTCTTTTTGAATCGTCAATTCATCGGCCGCATTGCTGAGGTAGTCGGCGTCCGTTTCAGAACCCAGTTTAATCAGCAGGCGCAAGTCGTTGGGCGAATCGGCGTAGGAGAGCGCATCTTCGTAAGTAATTTCGCCGCGATCGTACAAATCATAGAGCGCCTGATCGAAGGTTTGCATGCCGAGCTCCGTGGATTTTTTCATCAACGGCTTGAGCTCGTGCACCGCGCCTTTACGGATTAAATCCTGCGCCAACGGGGTATTCAGCAAGACCTCCAAACAGGCCCGCCGGCCGGTGCCGTCCGGTGTGGGAATGAGCTGCTGAGCGATAATGCCGCGCAAGTTCAGCGCCAAGTCCATCCATAACTGCGAGTGACGATCGGCCGGAAAAAAGTGAATAATCCGATCCAGTGCCTGGTTGGCATTGTTGGCGTGCAGCGTACACAAACACAAGTGGCCGGTTTCCGCGAAGGCAATGGCGTGCTCCATGGTTTCGCGCGAGCGCACCTCGCCAATCAAAATCACATCGGGCGCCTGCCGCAAGGTATTCTTCAGCGCTATCTCAAAGGAATCGGTATCGATGCCCACCTCGCGCTGGGTGACAATGCACCCCTGGTGCTGATGAATAAATTCTATGGGGTCTTCAATGGTGATGATGTGCCCTTTGGAATTGCGGTTGCGGTGGCCAATCATCGAGGCCAGCGAGGTGGATTTACCGGTACCCGTCGCGCCCACAAAAATGATCAAGCCGCGCTTGGTCATGGCCAGCTCTTTAATAATTTCCGGCAGGCCTAAATCATCCACTTTGGGAATATTGGTTTCAATGCGACGCAACACCATCCCGGCCAGGTTGCGCTGATAAAACGCGCTGCAGCGAAAGCGGCCAATGCCGCGCGCAGATATGGCAAAGTTTAATTCTTTACTGTCTAAAAACTCGGTGCGCTGCTTTTCGTTCATGACCGACAGTACCACCTCGCGCGACTTCTCGGGCGACAGCGGTGTAGTGGTCACAGGCACCACCTTGCCGTGCAATTTCATCGAAGGCGGTACGCCGGCGGTGATAAACAAATCCGAGGCGCCCTTTTCAACCATCAGGCTTAACAAGCGGTCAAAATCCATAGTAACTCCGTGACCCTGTTAGAAATTTTCGGGAATTTTGGCTTTTTCGCGGGCCACATCTCGCGCAATCACACGGCGCGCCACCAGGTCGGCCAGGCACTGATCCATGGTTTGCATGCCCACCGATGCGCCAGTTTGAATGGCGGAGTACATTTGCGCCACCTTGTCTTCGCGAATCAGGTTACGGATGGCGGGCGTGCCGCGCATAATTTCGTGCGCCGCCACCCGGCCACCGCCGTTTTTCTTCATCAGGGTTTGCGAAATAACCGCTTGCAGTGATTCCGATAGCATCGAGCGCACCATGGCTTTTTCTGCCGCGGGGAAGACGTCGATAATCCGGTCGATGGTTTTTGCCGCCGACTGTGTATGCAAGGTGCCAAACACCAGGTGACCGGTTTCGGCGGCCTCTAGCGCAAGCTTAATGGTTTCTAAATCACGCATCTCACCCACCAGGATGATATCCGGATCTTCCCGCAAGGCGGAGCGCAGTGCGGCAGAGAAACCGTGGGTGTCGCGGTGCACTTCCCGCTGGTTAATCAAACACTTTTTGCTTTCGTGCACGAATTCGATGGGGTCTTCGATGGTCAGAATGTGTTGGTATTTGTTGTCGTTAATGTAATCCACCATCGCCGCCAGGGTGGTGGACTTACCCGAACCGGTGGGCCCGGTCACCAGGCAAATGCCGCGCGGGGTGTTGCAAATGTCGCGGAACACGCTGCCCATACCCAACTCTTCCATGGTCAGCACTTTGGAGGGAATGGTACGGAAAACTGCACCGGCACCGCGGTTCTGGTTAAAAGCGTTTACACGAAAGCGCGCCACACCCGGCACTTCAAACGAGAAGTCCGTCTCTAAAAATTCTTCGTAATCTTTGCGCTGCTTATCGTTCATGATTTCATAGATCAACCCATGCACTTGCTTGTGCTGCATGGGCGGCAAATTAATGCGGCGCACGTCGCCATCAACGCGTATCATGGGCGGCAAACCCGAAGATAGATGCAAATCAGAGGCGCCCTGCTTTGCGCTAAAGGCGAGAAGTTCCGTAATATCCATACCACAACCTTATTTTCAATATTTTGCAGAACACGCAAACTTGCCAGACATTGCTCAACAATTCATCAAATTGCCGAAGCATGCAGCGCGTGTTTACCGATCAACGCTTTGCCATACCAGTATATGCACATGATTGCCGACAAACTAATGCAGGTGGAGGCCCGTTTGCAACAGGCAAGCCATTTAGCCCACCGCCCCCGTGACAGCGTCGCCCTTTTGGCGGTCAGTAAAACCCAGCCAGCAGACCGGCTGCGCGCGGCCTATGCCGCAGGCCAGCGTTGCTTTGGCGAAAACTACCTGCAAGAGGCGCTGGAAAAGCAAGCGGCCCTGTCCGACCTCGACATCGAATGGCATTTTATCGGCCCCATCCAATCCAACAAGACCCGGCCGCTGGCCGAGTCCTTTGCCTGGGTACACAGTGTAGACCGGTTAAAGATTGCGCGACGCCTGAGTGAACAGCGCGGCGATGGCCGGCCGCCACTGAACGTATGCCTGCAGGTCAACATAGATGCCGAGCCCAGCAAAGCGGGCGCGGCGCCGGCGGAAATCGCCGAACTGGCCCAGGCCGTGGCGGACCTGCCACACCTGCGCCTGCGCGGCCTGATGGCCATTCCCGCGCCCCGTAGCCAGCCCGCGCAGCAACGCCAGGCCTTTGCCCAGGTCCGCGCGTTGCTAGCCTCGCTCAATGCCCAGGGCCTGGCACTGGACACTCTATCGATGGGTATGTCGGGCGATCTCGAAGCCGCCGTTGCCGAGGGCGCCACCATTGTGCGGGTGGGTACCGACATCTTTGGGCCCCGCACCTAGCTTGCAGCTAGGCCGGCGCCCCGCGAGCCGGGCTGGAAATTTTGGCATTAGCCCCCACCATTAATACACATTCACAACAGGAAGCCCCATGAGTTATCGCATCGGATTTATTGGCGCCGGCAATATGAGTGCCGCCATTCTCGGCGGAATGGTCAAACAGGGTGTCGCACCCGAACGAATTATCGCCAGCAACCGCAGCACCCCAAAGCTGGATGCCCTGGCTGCTGAATTTGGCATTCAAACCACCACCGACAACCGCGAAGCCGCCAAGGCCGATGTGGTGGTACTGTCGGTCAAGCCCCAGATGATGAAAGCTGTGTGCCTGGATCTGGCACCGGCGTTGGATCACCAGCCGCTCATCGTCACCGTGGCCGCAGGCCTACCCATGGCCAGCTATGAAAGCTGGCTGGGCGCGACACACGCCATCGTGCGCTGCATGCCCAATACACCCTCGCTGGTGGGCAAGGGCGCCAGCGGCCTGTTTGCCAATAGCCACGTCTCCGAGCTGCAGCGCGCGCGCGTAGCGGAAATGATGGGCGCCGTGGGGATTACGGCCTGGGTCGATCGGGAGGCGCTTATCGACGCCGTCATCGCCGTGGCCGGCTCGGCACCGGCGTACTTTTTTCTGATGATGGAAGCCATGATCGACCAGGGCGAGGCCATGGGGCTCGACCGCGCCACTGCCCGCGCCCTGGCACTGCAAACCGCCGCCGGTGCCGCCGAACTGGCAGCCCAGTCGGACGTGCCCGTCGACACCCTGCGGCGCCGCGTAATGTCGCCGGGCGGCACCACCGAGCAGGCGGTATTTTCCTTTGAAGAAGACGGCATTCACGCTATGGTGAGCCGCGCGATGACCCGCTGCGCCAAGCGCGCGGCCGAAATGGCTAAAGAGATGGGGAACTAAGCCTTGGACACCCTGGTAAATATCGTCATATTTCTTCTGAAGACCCTGGGCAGCCTCTACCTGATGGTGGTGTTGCTGCGCCTGATGCTACAAATCGCCAGGGCCGATTTCTACAACCCGCTGTCGCAGGCCGTGGTGAAAGCCACCAATCCGCTGCTGCTGCCTTTACGCAAGGTAATTCCAGGCATTATGGGCGTCGATTTCGCCTCTATTGTGCTGGCGCTGTTGGTGGCCATGGCGCTGGCGCAATCCATTATTTTGCTCAAGGGCTTTGGATTTCTGAACCCGTTTTACCTGCTTGCCTGGTCCGCGGTCATGGTGCTGGCAAGCCTGGCCAGCCTGCTATTTTGGGCGCTGATTATTCTGGTAATCGCAAGCTTCGTGGCGCCGCAAAGCTACCACCCGGCGCTGCTGCTGATCCGGCAGTTAATGCAACCGGTACTGGGTCCCATCCAGAGGGTGATTCCACCCATGGGTGGCCTGGACTTTAGCCCGCTGGTGCTAATCATCGGCCTGCAGATTATCAGCAACTTTCTGATCCCCACCTTTGCCCAGCAATTGGCCATGCCCGCTTGGCTGTTTTTGGGCTACTAAGCCACACAGCGCACTGCAATGGGTACACCAACACAGCTAGCTGGACAGATACGGACACAAAAAAGGGCCGCTAGGCGGCCCTGGTGACACGGGGCGCGACCGGACGCTAACCGATCACCTGCATTGCCAGTGCGCCGTTGTAACCCACATAGGCGGTCACCAGCAGCACCCCCTGCCAACGGCGAATGGCGGCGCGCTTAATCGCGCGATAACACAGAATCGCCAGCGCACCCGACAGCAATACCATCACCAGCGCATCGCGGCCCAACACGTCGGGTGCCACCGCATCCGGGTGAATCAAGCCGGCGATACCCACCACCCCCAAAATATTGAACACATTGGAGCCAATGACATTGCCGATGGCCATGTCGTGCTGATTCTTGCGCACGCTGGCGATGCTGGCGGCCAGTTCCGGCAGGCTGGTGCCCAGCGCCACTACGGTTAAGCCGATAATTAACTCGCTAATGCCCAGCGCCAGAGCAATTTCTGTGGACGACCACACCAGCAAGCGCGAACTGGCCAGTAGCACCAACAGGCCAATCACCAGCGCGGTGGCCGCTTTCACGCCGCTTTGTTCGTGGGAAATACTGGCGTCTGCCTCGGCACCCAAGGCGTCGTCGGGCGACTGCACGCTCTGCCACACGCCAAAGCCGATATACAGCCCCAAAGCACCCAGCAACAAGGCCGCGTCGCCCCGGCCCAACCAGCCGTTAGTAAGCACCAACACACCCAGGCCGGTGGCCACCAGCATCAGCGGCATTTCCTGGCTGACCACGCGCGAATGCACGCTGATAGGCGCCAGAATGGCGGTGATACCGACGATCAAACCGATATTGGCAATGTTAGAGCCGATGGCATTGCCCAAGGCCAGATCCGGCTCGCCCTGCCAAGCGGCTATGGCAGATACCAACATTTCTGGCGCGGAAGTACCAAAACCAACAATCAAAATGCCTACCAGTAGTGGCGACATGCCCAAAAGCTGCGCCACCGCCGCTGCGCCGTCGATAAATTTATCTGCGCTCCAGGTCAACAACACTAAGCCAACAATCAAGCCACCTACAGCAATCAGCACATCACACCCCTTGGTTTCAGGTCTGTATATTGGGTCGCCATTGTATGCAAGGGCGCTCCAAATGACACGACCAAAGGCCGCTTTAGCAATGTCAAAAGCAATAAAAATGGCCTAATAGCGCCAAATCGTTATAACGAGAACTTTGAAGTTGCACACCATTCGGTTTTAATGGGCGGCTATCAAAAGAACAATAAGGTGGGTCGCGTCAACGGTTGGCGAGCACCCACTATTGCAACAGGTTGTCTTATGGATCACGCATCACTCTACCGCCAATTGTCCGGCTTCCAGCACTGGAAGCAGCAGCTCAACACCCAGCTACAGGCGTTCATGCACTGGCTGCACACCCACAAGGTCACCTCCAAGGCGGCCGAGCAGAGCTTGCAGCACGCCCGCACACTGCTCGACAGCGACCAGTTCACCCTGGCGCTGGTGGGTGAGTTTTCACGCGGTAAGACCGAGCTGATCAACGCGTTGCTGTTTGCCGAATACGGCCATCGGCTGCTGCCTTCGCAACCCGGCCGCACCACCATGTGCCCCACAGAGATCTACCGCGACCCGAATATCCCCAAGGGTTGCGTGCGCCTACTGCCCATCGAAACCCGCCGCTCCAACGTGGCCCTGGCGGCCTTTAAACGCATTCCACAAAAATGGGTCAGCACCCACTTCGACCCCCACAACCCCGAGCAGGTGCGCGAAGCCATGGCGCGTATTGCCGAGGTCAAAATAGTTTCCGTGCAAGAGGCCGAGCGCCTGGGCTTTGATACCGACGGTCTGGTGCGCTCGCGCGACAGCGCCGATAAGGTGGAAGTGCCCGTTTGGCGCCACGCCCTGGTGAGCCTGGATCACCCCCTACTGGCGCGCGGTCTGCGTATTCTCGACACGCCGGGCCTGAATGCCCTGGGCAACGAACCGGAGCTGGCGCTCAGCACGCTGGCGAGCGCGCAGGCTATGTTGTTTTTGTTGTCTGCCGACACCGGCGTCACCGCCACCGATATGGAAATTTGGAACGAGCACATCAACATTCTGCGCCACACCCAAGGCACCGAAGTGCTCACCCTGCTTAATAAAATCGACACCCTTTGGGACGACTTACAGCCCCAGGAAGACATACTTCTGGCCATTCACAAAGTGCGCGAAACCACGTCGCGACAACTGCAGCAGCCGCTGGAGCAGGTATTGACCCTGTCGGCCAAACAGGCGCTTCTGGCCCACGCCAAGGGCGATGCGCCACTGCTAATGCGCAGCCAGCTGCCCAAACTTGAAAAAGTGCTGTCCAGTAAGCTGATCGACAACCGCACCCGCCTGGCCAGCCACCGCTTGATAAACGACCTGCTCACCATCATGGACGACACCAGCAACTTGTTGCGCGAACGCCTGTACGCCGCCGATCGCGATTTGGCGGAGGTGGAAGCGGCTCGCAGCGACGCCGAACACCGGGCCACCTTGGCCAGCCTGCGCGCCAACATCAAGCGCATTCACCACCAATACCACAAGCAAAGCCTGTCGCTGAAATCCAGCGAACGCCTGCTGTACCGCCAGCGCGACAGCCTGCTGGGCCCCATCGGCGAGACGGTTATCGAACAGCATATCGCCCTGGCCCAGTCCCAGCTGGCCGCCAGCTGGCACACCTTTGGGGTGGGCCGGGTGGTGCAGGAATTTTTCGACAACATCGACCACTGCCTGTCCAACCTGAATCATCAGTTGGTGCAGGCCAATACGGTGATGCAATCCATCTACCGCCGCGAAGACAGCAACGTCAATCCCGATCTGCTGCGCAACCACGAGTTTAATTTGCGCCACTATCGCGCGCGCGCCAACCAATTGCGCGCCCACAGCAAACAGTACTCGCTCGGATTGGGCAATCTACTCACCAGTAAGCAAAGTTTGATGACGCGCTTTCTGGGTACCATCGCCCAGGAAACGCGCAATCTGATTGCCGAGCTGCGCAACGACATCGACAGCTGGCTAAAGGACGCCCTGGCGCCGCTCAACCACCGCAACCTCTACCAGAAAAAATTACTGGACGAGCAACTGCTGCAACTGGCCAATCTGAATTTGCAAAGCAGCGGTCAGCAGGAGCAAGTGGCGGCGCTGAAGACGCAGATTGCCACCTTGGAAACTGCGCTGATGGATCTGGATACCATTATCAGCAGCACCCGCGCTCTGCAGCCGAGTGCGGAAAGCGCCGACAATGTGGTCAACCTGCACACCAAAAGCGCGTCCAACGTTTAGTGGGACGCCAATTTAGTTCGCACCCGCTTGCCCTGGCACGGGTGCATCCTTAGACTTGCGGCCAACGTTAACCGCGACCGGATAGTCCAACGTGCCCAAGCCCGACGCCAACTCAGTTGGCATAGTGAAACCTGAATACCTCACCGTCACCGAGCCGCTCACGCTGGCCTGCGGCCGGGTACTGAACGGTTATCAGCTGATCTATGAAACCTATGGCCAGCTCAACGCCGACGCTAGCAACGCCGTGCTCATTTGCCACGCGCTGTCGGGCACCCACCACGCCGCTGGCTACCACAGCGAGGACGACCGCAAACCCGGTTGGTGGGACCACTACATCGGCCCAGGTAAATCCATCGATACTCGGCGCTTTTTTGTGGTGGCGGTCAACAACCTCGGCGGTTGCGCGGGTTCCACCGGCCCCACCAGCATCAACCCCGACACCGGCAAGCCCTGGGGGCCAGACTTTCCCACACTGCGGGTGCGCGACTGGGTTCACTCCCAGGCCAAGCTCGCCGATCACCTGGGTATTCGCACCTGGGCCGCGGTGGTGGGTGGCTCGCTCGGCGGCATGCAGGCCATGCGCTGGACGCTGGAATACCCGGACCGGGTGCGCAACTGCGTGGTCATTGCCTCGGCCATGAAGCTCACCGCGCAAAACATCGCCTTTAACGAGACTGCGCGCAACGCCATTACCTCGGATCCCAATTTTTGCAACGGCGATTACCTGGCCCACCAGACCAGCCCTAAACAGGGCCTTGCGGTGGCGCGCATGATCGGCCACATCACCTACATGTCGGGCGACGGGTTGGGGGAAAAATTTGGCCGCGAACTGCGCTCGGGCAGCTTCGAGCAGGGCCGCGACGAGCTGGTGGAGTTTCAGGTGCAAAGCTATCTGCGCTACCAGGGCGATGTTTTTTCCGACAATTTTGACGCCAACACCTACCTGTTGATGACCCGCGCACTCGACTACTTCGACCTGGCGCGCGAATATAACGACGACCCGGCCCAGGCCTTTGCGCACGCCAAAGCGCGCTTTTTGGTGGTGTCCTTCACCACCGACTGGCGCTTTTCCCCCGAGCGATCGCGCGAAATTGCACACGCGTTGATGGCTGCCAACAAGCCGGTTTGCTACGCTGAAATTGAGTCCAATTTTGGTCACGATGCCTTTTTGCTGCCCAATCCGCGCTACGAACAGGTGTTCACACAATTTATGAATACCTTAGACACGGAGGTGGATGCATGAGCCTGCGCATAGACCACTCCATTATCGAAGCCTGGGTAAAGCCCGGCTCGCGCCTGCTGGATTTGGGTTGCGGCGACGGCAGCCTGCTGCAGTTGTTGCGCGACAGCCGCCAGGTGGAAGGCTACGGGCTGGAAATTGGCGCCGACGAAATCAACGCCTGTATTGCCAAGGGCGTCAATGTCATTGAGCACAACCTGGACGAGGGGCTGACGCGCTTCGGCGACAATAGTTTTGATCTGGTGATCATGACCCAGGCCCTGCAGACCATGCGCTTTCCCCACCTGGTGCTAGATGAAATGCTGCGCGTGGGCCGCGAGTGCATTATTGCCTTCCCGAATTTCGGTCACTGGAAGGCGCGCTGGCACCTGGCCACCAGCGGCCGCATGCCGGTGTCGGACCTGCTGCCCTATCAATGGTACGACACACCCAACATTCACTTTTGCACGGTGCGAGATTTCGAGGTGCTGTGTGCGGAAAAAAATATTCGCATACTGCAGCGCCAGGTTACCGGTGCTGCAGGCACCCACAAAATCATCGATCTGGCACCCAATTTACTGGCCGTGAATGCGGTCTATCACTTGAGTAAATAGCGATGCACAAACACATCTTTGTCACACTAGTCGCGCTTTGCTGGCTGGCGATTACACCCGGCGCGCTGGCGCAACCCGAACCGCCCACTGCCCAGCCAATTGAAGCGCAACCCTGGGTCGACCAGGGCGATTACCGCGTGCACTTCAGCACCTTTACCAGCGATTTTTTGCAGCCCGGCACCGCCGACGCCCTGGGATTTACCCGCGCCAAAGATCGCGTACTGGTCAATGTTGCGGTAACCCGCAAACAGCCCGACGGCAGCTACAGCCTGGGCGTGCCGGCGGACATAAGCGGCAGTGCCACTAACCTGATGCAACAGCAAAAGTCGCTGGTTTTCAAAAAAGTCGCCGAGACCGGGGCCACCTACTACCTGGCCGAACTGCGCTTTACCAATGAAGAGATGATGCACTTTCAGCTCTCGATTAACACGCCTAGCGGCGATACCTTGGCCGTGAAATTTTCCCGGAAACTCTATGTCAGCCCTTAACTCACTGGTACTGGCCAGCAACAACGCAGGCAAACTTAAAGAGCTGAACGACATGCTGGCAGGCTGCGGAATTTCGGTGCTGCCGCAATCGCATTTCAACATCCCCGATGCCGATGAGACCGGCCTGTCGTTTGTTGAGAATGCCCTATTGAAAGCCCGACACGCCGCCCGCCTGTCGGGCCTGCCCGCGCTGGCCGACGACTCCGGCCTGTCGGTGGACGCCCTGGGCGGCGCACCCGGCATCTACTCCGCCCGTTACGCCGGCGAGCACGGCAACGACCCGGCCAACAATGCCAAGCTCCTCGAGGCGCTTAAAGACCTGCCCGAAGCCGAGCGCGGTGCGCGCTTCTTGTGCGTACTGGCGTTGGTGCGCCACGCCGAAGACCCGGTGCCCATCATCTGCCAGGGCGAGTGGCGCGGCCGCATTTTGCACGAGCCGCGGGGCGACAACGGCTTTGGGTACGACCCGCTGTTCTGGGTACCCGAGCGCAGTTGTGCCTCCGCCGAACTCGGCAAGTCCGACAAAAATGCGCTCTCCCACCGGGGCAAAGCGCTCGCCCTCTTGTTGCAGCAGCTGAAACATTTGTCGGGCGGCTGAGTGAACTCGCTGCCTCCCTTATCGCTGTATATCCACATTCCCTGGTGCGTGCGCAAGTGCCCCTATTGCGACTTCAACTCGCACAAAGCCGGCCACCTGCTACCCGAAGCCGACTATGTGCAGGCGGTGTTGGCGGACATGGACGACGAGGTCGCCGCTGCCCAGGGCCGGCCCATCAGCTCGGTGTTTTTTGGCGGCGGCACCCCCAGCCTGTTTAGTGCCAACGCCATAGGCGCGCTGCTTGCCGGCGCCGAGCGCCGCTTTGGTTTTAGCGCCGATGTGGAAATTACCCTGGAGGCCAACCCGGGTACCGCCGAGCAAGGCCGCTTTGCAGGTTACCGCGCGGCGGGCGTGAACCGCTTGTCCATTGGTGTGCAAAGTTTTAACGCCGAACACTTGGCGCACCTCGGCCGCATTCACAGTGGCGGCGAAGCTATCGCTGCCGTTGCCATGGCCAGGCGCGCCGGCTTTGACAATTTCAACTTGGATTTAATGCACGGCCTGCCCGCTCAAACGCCAGACGACGCCTGCGCCGATCTGCAACAGGCCCTGGCACTCGACCCCAATCACCTGTCCTGGTACCAGCTCACCATCGAGCCCAACACCGAATTTTTTCGCAAGCCGCCGCGCCTGCCGGTGGAAGACACGCTGGCCGATATTCAAGACCAGGGCCAGGCGTTGTTGGCAACAGCGGGGCTCGCGCAATACGAAATTTCCGCTTACGCCAAACCCCACAAAGCGGCGCACCACAATCTGAATTATTGGCAGTTCGGCGATTATGTGGGCGTGGGCGCGGGCGCGCACGGCAAAATCAGCCACTGGCACGACGGCCAATTGTTGATTGACCGCCGCTGGAAGACGCGGTTGCCCGAGCACTACCTGGCGCGCCTGCACACTGAAGGCAGCCCCGGCAACAACTACCGATTTGCCGCCAACAGCGAACGGCTGACTGCCGCCGAGCTACCCTTGGAGTTTATGATGAACGCCCTGCGGCTCACCGAGGGCGTGCCCGCGCCGCTGTTTACAGCCCGCACCAACCTGCCCGCGACCGCGCTGGAACCCGCCCTGACCGAGCTGCGTGCACAGGGGCTGATATTCCCGCACCGGCTACAACCCACGCCGCTGGGCAGCCGGTTTTTGAATCGCCTGCTGCTGGCCTTTGAACCGGATTAGCCTGCTACACTTGCTCTTGCAGCTGCGCTGGCGCACGCAGCCCGCGCACGCACAAGCCCCCTTGGGATGCCCCCCTAGGGAGGCGCCAAAAGCCCGGCCAGAGGAAACTGTCTGCACCCATGTTCAGCCTGACCCGCTATCGCCGCGAAAACCCCATCGCTACTCGTCTGCTGGCGCTGATTATTATCAGTAGCTCCGCCATGGCACTGTTCGCCATTCTGGTACAACTCTACGTCAGTTTTCACGACGATATAGACGCACTTAACAAGCGCCTGGACCAGGTGCGTATCAGCACCCTGCCATCGATTACCAAAAGTCTTTGGGGCTTTGACGAAGAGCAACTGAATGTGCAGATTCAGTCGGTACTGGAAGTGGAAGATGTGGCGCAGGTAACGGTGGTCTGGCGCGACTGGAACAATGTCGATCAAGCCATGACCGCCAGTTCCGGCAATCTGGAGGTAAACACCTCCGAGACCAATAGCCGGGGCACGCTGATTAAAGAGTACCCGCTCATTTATTCCGACCCAAATACTCCCGAGCAGGAACTGGGCACTCTAATCATCACCGCCAGCCTCAACAGCGTATACAGTAAATTGTGGGAACGCGCACTTTACATCGGCGTACTGCAAGGCACCAAAACCCTGCTGATCTCGCTGTTTATTTTGTGGCTGGTGCGCTCACTACTCACGCGACACATGGAAACCATTGCCCAGTACGCCCGCCAGTTAAGCCTCGACAACCTCTCGACACCGTTAAAACTCAAACGCCACAAAGATGAAGACCAGCCCGACGAGCTGGACAATGTGGTCAACGCCTTTAACCAAATGCGCAACTCACTATTGGAAGATATCGAGCAGCGCCAGGCTATCGAAACGGCACTGCTCACGGAAAAACAGCAAAAAATGGAGTCCGAGCGCCAAAAGGCAGTGGCCGAATCGGCCAACCGGGCCAAGAGCCAATTCCTCGCCACCATGAGCCACGAAATCCGCACGCCCATGAACGGCGTGATCGGCATGGTGGAACTCCTGCGCGACACGCCACTGAACAATACCCAGCAACACTACCTGGATGTAATTCACCGCTCGGGCGAAACACTGATCGACATCATCAACGATATTCTGGACTACTCCAAAATTGAAGCGGGCAAAATGGAGCTGGAGTCTGCGCCCTTCAATTTGGAAGATCTGCTAGAAGATTGTGTGCAACTCTTTGGCGCCACCGCGAACAAGCGCCACATCGAATTGATTGGCAGTGTAGCGCCGGGTACGCCATTAAATCTGCTGGGCGATCAAACGCGCCTGCGGCAAGTGTTGATCAATCTAATTGGCAATGCCTTTAAATTTACCAGCGAGGGCTTTGTCATCGTCGAGGCGCGACGCCTGCACCTACAGCAGGACGATACCCCCCTGATTTGTTTCAGCATTCGCGACAGCGGCATCGGCATCAACGACGAGGGCATAGCGCGCCTGTTTCAATCATTCAGTCAGGCCGACAGCTCCACTACGCGCAAGTTTGGCGGCACGGGTTTGGGCCTGGCCATCTGCAAGCGGCTGGCCGAAATGATGGGCGGCGAAATTGGTGTGGACTCCGCCGAGGGTGAGGGCTCAACTTTTTGGTTTACCGCGCACTTTACCGAAGCCGAGGATCAGGCCAGCCAAACCGCGGAAATTCCCAACCAGCTTATGCACGGCAAACACCTGCTGGTCGTTGAAGACAACAGTTACCTGGCGAGCATCATTAATCAACACGCCCGCAGTTGGGGCATCGAAGTACACCAAACGACCAATGCCGAACAAACCTTGGCCCTGTTGCAGTCGGATAAGCGCCCGCCGCTGGATTTTGCCTATCTAGATAACGACATGCCCGGCATAGATGCGCTTAAATTGAGCGAGCAGATCATTGCGCACATGGGCTGGCCGCTCCCCATCGCCATGCAAACCGGTGGCGATACCATGCCCGATGCAGAAAAGCTGGCGCAGGCCGGCATCCAACAAGTGCGCCGCAAACCGGTGACGCCCAAAAAATTAAAAATTATTTTGGCCAGCCTGCTGGGTCACGAAACCGACACTACCCAGGCCAAAGTGATCAGCAACAACAATCTATACGCACACCTGAAAGTGCTGGTGGCCGAAGATAACCAGGTGAACCGCATGGTGATCAAAGGTCTGCTCGGGAAATTCGGTATCGAGCCCACTATCGTTGAAAACGGCCGCAAGGCGCTCGAAGCCATTACCGCCCCCAATGCCGATTTCGATCTGGTGCTTATGGACTGCGAAATGCCGGAGATGGACGGCTTTGAAGCCACGCGCTCCATTCGCGAATACGAGCGCCGCAACATGTTGCCCGACTCCATTATCGTGGCGCTAACAGCCCATGCCATGCAAGAGCACAGGGAAGCTGTGTACGCCTGCGGTATGAACCACTACCTGAGCAAGCCCGTCACCGTAGAGGCACTCAAACAGGCTTTCGAAAAAGTGGGGCTGTTAAAAACTCACGCGCAGGCCATGATCTGATCACAGGTTTTTAGTGCGCAATACTCACCGGCTAAATTCGCTAAAAAAATGGCTTGCACCTGCTCTGAATCAATCACCTGGCCGGCCGCCGTTTGCAGTGCAGTGGCCGAACAGGCGTCGGTTGCCAGCACCACCTCATACCCCAAACCGGCGGCGTGGCGCACGGTGGCATCCACCGAGTGATTGGTGGTCACTCCACACACCACCAAACGCTCGCAGTGCAGTTGCTTGAGTTCGGCATGTAAAGCCGTGTTGATAAAACCACTGTTCGTGCGCTTGGTGACTACCCGCTCCTTGGCGCCCGTTTGCACTGCATATTTAAAGGGGAATCCCGGTCCGCGTGCACAGTAGCTTGAATCCGGCTGGGGCGACGAGTGGCGCAGGTGCACGATGGGCCAACGGCACTGGCGCCAGTGCGCCAGCAAGCGGGCAATCTGCGCCTCGGCCTGCGGCGTGCTGCGCGGCCCCAAGGCGGTCCATGCGGGTGCGTCAATCGCTTTTTGAACATCCACAATTAGCAGTGCGGCGGGCAAGGTGGCGCGCATAGCGACTCCAAAAGTACATCGGCCTGACGCACAGTGTATGCAACAATTGCGGTGCGAAACAATCACCTACCGGCTTACTGGCGACGGCCAACGCGCCAGGCGATTAGCTTTTGCGCAGGGTAACGCCGTTGTTATTTGGCTAGCCTGCGCGGGCATTGTCCGCGCCATCGACACATCGCTAGCGGCGCCAGCCGTGAAACTTTTTCACCCACGCCAGCAGCGCCTCGGGCGCGTGCGCACGCTTCCAATTACCTGCTAAAAATTTATTGGCCTCGCTCACAGTGGGGTAGATATGGATGGTGCCCAGAATGTCATTGAGGCCGCGCTTAAATTTCATGGCGCTGACAAATTCGGTAATTAAATCGCTGGCGTGATAGCCCACGATCACCGCCCCCAGAATGCGGTCCTTGCCGGGCTCGGTGAGCACCTTCACAAAGCCTTCGGCGGCCCCGTCGGCAATAGCGCGGTCCAGATCGTCCAGCCCGTAGCGCGTCACCTCGTAGTCGATGTGCTGCGCGCGCGCTTCGTCTTCGCTCAAGCCCACGCGGGCCACTTCGGGCGCGGTAAAGGTGGCCCAAGGCACCACCCGATAGTCCACGGCAAAGGATTTCAACGGACTAAACAAAGCGTTCACCGCTGCGTACCAGGCTTGGTGCGAGGCCATGTGGGTAAATTGGTAGGGACCCACCACATCGCCGCAGGCGTAAATATTGGGAAACCGCGTACGCAGCTTGTCGTCCACGGCCAGGGTCTGTTTATCGGTGAGGGCCAGGCCCAGATCCTCGGCGCCAAAGCCCGTCACATTGGCCTGCCGCCCAACTGCCAACAGCAGCGTGTCGTAGGCCAGTGCGTGTTGCTGGCCGTCCCGGCTGTAGGTCAGGCAATAGCCGTCCGCCTCCGCCGACACCGCCTCTGCCTGGGCACCGCAAATAACACGGATACCCTCGCGGGCAAAGACCGCCGCCACGGCTTCACCCACATCGCTATCCTCGCGCGGCATCAGGCGTTCAGCGCGGCCCAATAGCGTGACAGCTACGCCCAGCCTGGCAAAGGCCTGAGCCAGCTCGCAGCCGATCGGGCCTGTGCCCAGAATTAACAATCGGCCCGGATTGGCGCGTAGATCCCAAATGGTATCGGAGGTGTAGTAGGGCACCGCGTCCAAGCCGGTCAGTTTGGGGATCGCCGGGCGCGCACCGGTGGCCAGGATGATGGCGCGAGTGCGAATCACCTGGCCGTTGACCTCCACCTCCCAGGGCGAGCGCAGTTTGGCTTCGCCGGTAATACAGTCCACCCCCAGACCCGTGTAGCGCTCGATGGAGTCGTGCGGCTCCACCTGCGCAATAGCTTGTTGCACGCGCGCCATCACCTCAGCGAAATTCACCGCGGGCTGTACCGATTGCAGCCCGTACTGCTCGGCGTCGCGCAGAGTCTGAGCCACCGCCGCCGAGCGGATCAGCGCCTTGGAGGGTACGCAGCCGGTATTCAAACAATCCCCCCCCATCTTGTGCCTTTCAATCAGGGTCACCTTGGCCTTTACCGCCGCCGCAATATAGGCCGAAACCAGCCCTGCACTGCCGGCGCCAATCACGACGAGATTGGTATCGAAGCTGCGCGGTTTGCGGTAGGGCCGGTACACGCGCCACCGATTGATCTGTGCCACCAGTAATTTGGCGAGCCAGGGAAAAACCGCCAACAGCACAAACGCCAGTAAGATTTCCGCCGATAGCACTCCGCGCACGCTCAAGCTGTCCAGCTGTCCGAGCTCCGCACCGGCATTCACATACACGGCGGTACCCGCCAACATGCCCAGTTGACTCACCCAGTAAAAGGTCCAGGTTTTCACTTTGGTTAAACCAAACACCAGGTTGATCACAAAAAACGGCACCAGCGGAATCAAGCGCAAACTAAACAGATAAAACGCGCCGTCTTTTTCCAGGCCGCGATTAATGGTGCGCAGCTGTCGTCCGAACTTGGCCTGCACCCAATCGCGCAGCAGCAATCGCGACGCCAAAAAGGCCAGAGTCGCGCCAATACTGGAGGCAAAAGAAACAATCAGCAGGCCCCACCCCAAGCCGAACAGGCCGCCGGCGATCAACGTCAGTACCGCGGCGCCGGGCAGGGACAGGGCCGTGACCAAAATATAAATCGCGCCAAATCCCAGCGCCGCCAGCAGCGGTTGCTGGGCCAACCATTGGCGATAGACGTCGGGTTCTAGCAGCGACTGCCCGCCGGCGGCGTAAAAAATACCGATAGCCAGTGCAATGACGGCGAGCAAAATTATTTTTTTCATAAGGTCACAAATTATTCATTAAGTGGGTGTAGGATGCGGCTGTTTTGACGCGGCTTCACTATACTTGTTACAGGCGTGCTTGGATCACCCAGGCAAATCCTGCGCAGGCGCGCCCCTCACACCCTAGCAAACCCTGGTACCCCATGAACGATCTGGTCTGCGAATTTCTGGACAACCCCAGCTATTACCTCAACCGCGAGTTGAGCCACCTGCACTTTAACCGCCGGGTGCTGGACCAGGCCCTGGACACCTCGCACCCGTTGCTGGAACGCCTGAAATTTCTGCTGATCTGCTCGGCCAACCTGGATGAGTTTTTTGAGATACGCGTGGCCGGGCTGCGCCAGCGCATCGCCATGGAGCGCGAGATTACCGAGCTGGACGGCTCCAGCCCCCAGGAGGTCCTGGCCGCCATCAGCCAACAATGCCACGCATTAGTAGACGAACAGTACCGCATTCTAAACGACGTGATTCTGCCCGCACTGGCGCAAGAATCCATCCATTTCATCCCCCGCAGCCAGTGGACCGACGCGCAAATCAGCTGGGCCGATGCCTTTTTCGAGTCCGACATACTGCCCATCATCAGCCCCATTGGTTTGGACCCGGCCCACCCTTTTCCACGCCTGGTGAATAAAAGCCTGAACTTCATCGTATCGCTCGAGGGCCAAGACGCCTTCGGGCGCGAAACCGGTCTGGCGGTGGTCCCCGCGCCGCGCTCGCTGCCGCGTATTCTGAAGATGCCGGACGAGCTGGTGGACGGCGGCGACAACTTTGTCTTTCTGTCGAGCATCATCCACGCCAATGCCGATAAATTGTTCCCCGGCATGACCATCAAGGGCTGTTACCAGTTTCGCATCACCCGCAATGCCGATTTGGACTTTGACACAGAGGGCGTGGCCGACTTAGCCCGCGCCCTGCGCGGCGAGCTGCACTCGCGGCGCTTTGGCAACGCCGTGCGCCTGGAGGTAGTGGACGATTGCCCCGAGCCGCTCATCCATTTTCTGCTGCGCGAAACCGGCCTCAGCCAGCAGGAACTCTATCTAGTCAACGGCCCCGTGAACTTTAAGCGGTTGATGGACGCCGAAAAAGAGCTGCACCGACCCGACCTGCAGTACGCCCCCTTTGTGCAAACCATTCCCAAGGGCCTGACCCGCAAGGACAATATCTTTCAGGCCATCGCCCACCGCGATCAGCTGTTGCACCACCCCTTTGAGTCCTTTACCCCCGTCGTGGAGCTGCTGAGCCAGGCCGCCAAAGACCCGGATGTCCTGGCTATCAAGCAAACCCTCTACCGCACAGGTTCCAGCTCGCCCATCGTGGACGCGCTGCTCGAGGCGGCCCGCAACGGCAAAGAGGTCACCGCTGTGGTGGAGTTGCGCGCGCGCTTTGACGAAGAGGAAAACCTGGAGCTGGCCAGCCGTCTGCAAGAGGCGGGCGCGGTGGTGGTGTACGGCGTCGTGGGCTATAAAACCCATGCGAAAATGATCCTGATCGTGCGCCGCGAGCAGGGCAAGCTGCGCCGCTATGTGCACCTGGGAACCGGCAACTACCACTCGGGCAATGCCCGCCTGTACACCGACTACTCGCTCATGTCGGCCGACGAAGTCCTGGGCGCCGACGTACACATCATTTTCCAGCAGCTCACTGGCATGGGCAAAACCGAGCGCCCCCAGAAACTGCTCAACGCGCCCTTTACCCTCAAGCGCCAGCTATTGCGCATGATCGACCACGAAATCAAAGCCCAGGAAACTGGCGCCGAAGGTCGCGTCATCATCAAGTGCAATGGTCTGACCGAGCCCAAGATCATCCAGGCCCTGTACAAGGCCTCACAGGCTGGTGTGCAGGTGGACCTGATCGTGCGCGGCATGTGCTGCCTGCGGCCCGGCATCGCTGGCGTCTCCGATAACATTCGCGTCACCTCGGTGGTGGGTCGGTTCCTGGAGCACAGCCGAGTGTTCTATTTTGCCAACAGCCAGCCGGGGCTTTATTGCGGCAGCGCCGATCTGATGGAGCGCAACTTGAACCGGCGAGTCGAGGTGTGTTTCCCGGTTGAGGAGCCCGCCCTGGCGCGGCGCCTGCTGGCCGATTTACAAAACTACCTAAGCGACAACCGCCAGGGCTGGCAGCTGTGTACCGACGGCGGCTACCAGCGCCTAGAGGCCACCGACGGCGAGCAATTGGCATCGGCCCAACAACAGCTGCTGAGCGAACTGACCAAGTAGGCCAGCCATCTGACACCTTTAAATGGCATATTTTGCCCCCATTTAGGCTGTTCACACCTGAAATCGGGCCAGTGACTGCTTAGCCCGCTTGTACCGGCTAAGCTCTGACTTTATGATGCACGGCTAATGACTAGGTGTACAACCTTAGAACCTACGGAGAATTCCCAATGAGTGACGCTATCGTTCACGTATCCGACGCTAGCTTTGAAGCAGACGTACTCAAGGCTGAAGGCCCAGTTCTGGTGGACTTTTGGGCGGCCTGGTGCGGCCCCTGCAAAATGATTGCCCCGGTACTGGACGAACTGGCTGGCGAGCTGGCCGGCAAGATCACCATCGCTAAGATGGACGTTGATGCCAACAAAGAGACCCCCGCCAAGTTCAACATTCGCGGCATCCCCACCCTGATGATTTTCAAAGGTGGTCAGATGGAGTCCATGAAAGTGGGCGCTCTGTCCAAGTCACAGCTGGTCGAGTTCATTAACTCCGCACTGTAAGACAGCCGAGCGTCGCAAAAAAGCGGCGCTCAGTTTTTGCACTATCGGAAATTTGTGTTTATACTCAGCTCAACTTTGATATTCCCGTCTGTACCTTCCCCCGAACGCTATATAGAACAACGGCCTGACCGGCCATAAAACCGCTCGGACATACCCTGGGACAGCTACAGACAGTGGCATTGCGTTTACCCCCGAATACGCGCCGCCAAACACGCTTTTTTACTTTCGCTGTGTACTCTACTGACTTTTGAGTGACCTCCAATTAATTCAGCTATCTGTTTTATATTGAATATTTTTTTAACCTCATTTTTAGCGCAGAAACTCATAGCCGCTGATAGCCTGCGGTGACGAGTTCCCTTACCCCCCCATAAAGCACTTTCTTATGAATCTTACCGACCTGAAAACTAAACCCATCGAAGAACTGCTGGAAATCGCCAAAGGCATGGGCCTGGAAAATCTGGCGCGTTCACGCAAGCAAGACATCATTTTCAACATCCTCAAGCGCCACGCCAAAAGCGGCGAAGATATTTACGGCGACGGCGTGTTGGAAATCCTACAAGATGGTTTTGGCTTTTTACGCTCGGCAGACAGCTCTTATCTGGCAGGACCCGATGATATCTACGTATCGCCCAGCCAGATTCGACGTTTTAACTTGCGCACCGGCGACACAATTTCGGGCAAAATCCGCCCCCCAAAAGAGGGCGAGCGCTACTTTGCACTGTTAAAAGTTAACGACATCAACTTCGACAAGCCCGAGAACTCGCGCAATAAAATTCTGTTTGAAAACCTGACGCCACTGTTCCCCGACGACCGCTTGGTGTTGGAAGCCGGCAATGGCTCCACCGAAGATTTAACCGGTCGCATCATCGACTTGATCGCACCCATCGGCAAAGGCCAGCGCGGCCTGATTGTGGCCCCGCCCAAAGCCGGTAAGACCATCATGATGCAAAACATCGCGCAGGCCATTACCCGCAATAACCCCGAGTGCCACCTGATCGTACTGCTCATCGACGAGCGCCCGGAAGAAGTGACAGAAATGCAGCGCAGCGTGCGCGGTGAAGTGGTGGCCTCTACCTTTGATGAGCCGCCGGCCCGCCACGTGCAGGTTGCCGAGATGGTGATCGAAAAAGCCAAGCGCCTGGTTGAGCACAAGAAAGACGTGATCATTCTACTCGACTCCATTACCCGCCTGGCGCGCGCCTACAACACCGTAATCCCCTCCTCCGGCAAGGTATTAACCGGTGGTGTGGACGCCCACGCGCTGGAAAAGCCCAAGCGCTTTTTTGGTGCGGCGCGCAACATCGAAGAGGGCGGCAGCCTGACCATCGTAGCCACGGCCCTGGTGGATACGGGCTCCAAGATGGACGAAGTTATTTACGAAGAATTTAAAGGCACGGGCAACCAGGAATTGCACCTGGATCGCAAGATTGCCGAAAAGCGCGTATACCCAGCCATCAATATTCGTCGCTCAGGCACACGCCGCGAAGACCTGTTGATGAAAGAAGACGAGATGCAGCGCGTGTGGATTCTACGCAAGCTGCTGCACGACATGGAAGACCTGGGCGCCACCGAATTTTTGACCGACAAACTCAAAGATTTCAAGTCCAACGATGAGTTTTTCATGTCAATGAAACGCAAGTAAACTAAAAAGCCCGCTTCTGCGGGTTTTTTTTCGACATCCCCGTCAAACGCAACACCAAATAGTCTAAGGAGAGTCAAATGGAGTGGGTAGAACAACTGGAACAGATGGCCATTACTTACGGACCCAAAGCGCTGCTGTCCCTATTGGTACTGTGGGTGGGCTGGAAATTAATCGGCGTAGTGGTGAAAGTTCTCGATAAGGGGCTGGAGCGCAGCAACGCCGAAGTGACACTGCGCAAATTCCTTGGCAGTTTGATAAGCTCCATATTGAAGGTGATGCTGGTCATTAGCGTCGCCTCCATGATCGGCATCCAAACTACATCCTTTATTGCCGTACTCGGTGCCGCCGGCTTGGCCGTAGGCCTGGCATTGCAAGGCAGCCTGTCTAATTTTGCCGGTGGCGTTCTGATTTTACTGTTTAAGCCCTTTAAGGCCGGTGACTTCATCGAAGCCCAGGGGATCTCAGGTACAGTCAAAGACATTCAGATCTTTACCACCCGCATTCTCACCGGCGACAACAAACTCATTTATGTGCCCAATGGCCCACTGGCCAATGGCAATATCACCAACTACTCGGCCCAAAGTCACCGCCGCGTAGATATGGAATTTGGCATTGGCTACGACGACGACATCGACAAGGCCCGCGCCACCATCAGTAAGGTCATCAACGGCATCGACGCCATCATAAAAACCGAAGAGGGCCGCGAGCCGCTTATCGCCATTGCCGCGCTGGCCGACAGCTCCGTCAACTTCCGCGTGCGCGTTTGGGTTTTATCGAGCGACTACTGGTCGGTGTTCTACGCCATGCACGAGAACATTAAAAAGGCCTTCGACGCCGACGGCATTTCCATCCCCTACCCGCAGCGCGACGTACACCTGCACCAGGTCTCTTAACCGGCCGGCGCTTGTGCTAAGGTATTGCCCTCTCAGAGGGCAATACCATTGAAATATTCTGATCTGCGCGACTTCATTAACCAGCTGGAAAAACGCGGCCAGTTGGTGCGGGTAACTCACCCCGTAGACCCCCACCTGGAAATGACGGAAATTTGCGACCGCACCCTGCGCGCGGGCGGACCGGCCATTTTGTTTGAAAATCCCGTGGGTTTCTCCATGCCCGTACTCGCCAATTTATTTGGCACACCCGAGCGCGTGGCGCTGGGCATGGGAGAAGACAGCGTGGCGCAGTTGCGCGAAGTGGGAAAAATGCTGGCCTACCTGAAAGAGCCAGAGCCACCCAAGGGCTTTAAAGACGCCTGGGACAAGCTGCCCATCTTCAAACAAGTGCTCAACATGTCGCCCAAAGTGCTGACCAAGGCGCCCTGCCAGGCCAACGTCCAAGAGGGCGACGCCGTCGACCTGCACCAATTGCCCATCCAAACCTGTTGGCCCGGCGACGCCGCGCCACTGGTGACCTGGCCGCTGGTTATTACCCGCGGGCCGCACAAAGAGCGCCAGAACCTGGGCATCTATCGCATGCAATTGATCGGCAAAAACAAACTAATCATGCGCTGGTTGTCGCACCGCGGCGGAGCGCTGGATTTCCGCGAGTGGTGCGCAGCCAATCCGGGCCAAAAATTTCCCGTAGCCGTGGCCTTGGGCGCCGATCCAGCCACCATTTTAGGTGCCGTCACACCGGTCCCCGACACCCTGTCGGAATACGGCTTTGCCGGTTTGCTGCGCGGTGAGAAAACCCAAGTGGTGAAATGCGCCGGCAACGATTTGCAAGTGCCCGCCAGCGCAGAAATTATTTTAGAGGGCAGCATAGACCCCAACGAACTGGCCGACGAAGGCCCCTTTGGCGACCACACAGGTTACTACAACGAAGTCGACCGTTTTCCGGTATTTACCGTCGAGCGCATGAGTTGGCGCGACAACCCCATTTACCATTCGACCTACACCGGCCGGCCGCCAGATGAACCGGCAGTATTGGGCGAGGCGCTAAACGAAGTGTTCGTGCCCATTTTACAAAAACAATTTCCCGAAATTGTGGATTTTTATTTGCCGCCCGAGGGTTGCTCCTACCGCCTCGCCATTGTCACCATCAAAAAACAGTATCCCGGCCACGCCAAGCGGGTAATGATGGCGGTCTGGTCATTTTTGCGGCAGTTTATGTACACCAAATTTGTGATAGTCACCGACGACGACGTCAATGCGCGCGACTGGAACGACGTGATCTGGGCTATCACCACCCGCATGGACCCGGCGCGCGACACCACCCTGGTGGAAAACACGCCCATCGACTACCTGGATTTTGCCTCGCCCGTGTCCGGGCTCGGCTCAAAAATGGGAATGGACGCCACCAATAAATGGCCCGGCGAAACCGATCGCGAATGGGGCGAACCTATCACCCGCAATGAAGACGTGGTAAAAAAAGTGGATGCCATCTGGTCAGAGCTCGGCATACCGCTGAAGGAATAACACATGTTGCGATTGTTTGTTAACGCGCTCACCGCACTGCTGGTGAGCGCTGCCCTGTGCCTGCCTGCACAGGCCAAAGATGCCGATGGCCAGCGCATTGGTCTGGTACTGAGCGGCGGCGCCGCCCGCGGCCTTGCGCACATCGGCGTGATCAAAGCGCTCGAAGAACAGGGTATCGCCGTCGATGTGGTCACCGGCACCAGCATGGGCGCCATCATCGGCGCCATGTACGCCAGTGGTTACAGCGTCGAACAAATGGCAGAGCTGGGCACCCACTTGAATTGGGGCTACGCCCTAACCGATACCCCACCGCGCACCAGTCTGACATTTAGGCGCAAACAGGACGATCGACGCCACCTGTTGCGCACCAAGCTCACCGTCGTGGACGGCGCAATTCGCCTGCCAGCAGGCGTCATCGACGGCCAGAATTTGGACTTGGTATTGCAGGATATTTTTCATCACACCAACGATATTCAGCATTTTGATCAGCTGCCGCTGCCTTTCCGGGCTGTGGCCACGAATCTGGAAACCGGCGAGCAAGTAGTTCTGACCGAAGGTTCGCTCGCACGCGCCGTGCGCGCATCTATGTCGATTCCCGGTATGCTCACACCCGTGCACTACCAGGGCCACTTGCTGGCAGACGGCGGCATGGCTAACAATATGCCGGTCGATGTGGCGCGCGCGCTGGGTGTGGACCGCATTATTGCCGTCGATATCGGCTCGCCCCTCAGTAAAGCCGATGAGCTGTCGAACGTGTTTGCGATTTCCAACCAGGTCACCACATTCTTAACCATCAAAAACGTCCAGGCTCAGATTGCCGCGCTGCAGCCGCAGGATCAATTGATTCAGCCCGATTTAAATGGCTTAACGTCGCTGGATTTTACCCGCGCCGAAGAAGCCATAGAGTTGGGGTATCGCGCCACTATGGCCATTGCCGAGCAACTGGCAAGTTTCAGCCGCCCACACGCCGCGCCACGCCCGCCCATTGAATTAGCGGGCACACCCACCATCACGGCCATTAGCCTGGATAACAACAGCTACCTGGACGACCAGGCCCTGCTGAGTTTTATTCGCCAACGCACCGGCGAACCTTTTGACCGAGCTCAGCTAGAGGACGACATTAATACGCTTTACGGCTTGGATTATTTCAATTCTGTCAGCTATCAACTACACCAAGAGGCACGTGGTAAGCGATTGCACTTGATGGTCGAAGGCGACAAGCGTCGCAAGGGATTTTTGCGTTTTGGTTTTAACGCCAGCGATAATTTTACCGGTGACAACTACTACAACATCGCGCTGGCCTACAACCAAACCGGTATTAGCACCTACGGTGCCGAGTGGTTCAGCCATATTCAGTTGGGCAACGATATTGCACTAGCCTCCGAGTTTTACCTGCCGCTGCGCTATAAATCACCCATTTACGTGCTGCCCAAAGTGGCCTACGCCGCGCGAGACATCCCCCTCTACAACGACGACCTGGATCAGCAGCTGTTACTCCTGCGCGATAAGCGCGTGTCGGCCGGCCTATTCGCCGGCTACCAAGTGAATCACGAAATTGACTTAAGCCTTGGCCTGGGTGCCGCGCACGGGCTGATTTCACTTGAGGAAGGGCTGTCGGATTTTCAAAACGCCAACTACCAACACGGCTACGGCCAGCTTAGTTTTCAGCTCGACAGCGAAGACAATGTGTATTTCCCTACACAGGGTTCGCGCATTGACTTTAACCTGCGCCACTTTGATGAGTCACTGGACGCCAACGCAAATTACAACGAGCTGGAAGCCTACATTTCGCACGCGCAAACTTTTGGTAAAAATACCTGGATTGCACGCGCGCAAACCGTGCGCACCGACGGCGACAACGCCATCCCCAGCAGCAACTTTTTGCTAGGTGGTTTAGGGCGGTTGTCGGGCCTGGCGGACAACAGCGTCGTCACGCAAAATCACGAGCTGGCGGCGCTGTTTTACGTGCGCCTACTCAACTCACCACTGCTGGTGTTCGACACGCGCTACTACTTTATAGCCTCACTCGAGATGGGGCGCGCCTGGAATAATGAAGCCAGCGACCTGCCCTTCGACACCGGCCAACTCACCGCTGGCAGCCTGGGACTCGCCATGGACTCCCCCATCGGCCCCATCGTACTCAGCTACGGCTTTAACTCCGCAGACCGGCAATCGATGTATTTTTCCGTTGGAAAATCGTTGTAAGGGCTAATATTTTCACAGGACTAAACGTCAGTATTTTTAATAGAGGGAACTTCCTACATGGATGGATTTTTCAGTGTACTAGGCAGGCTATTGCTTGTTCCAACATTGGCACTTGGTGGCGGCTGCGGAGGCGGGGGATCTACCGGCAGCCCTAGCAGTACCGAACAACCCGCACCAGAACAACCAAACACCTTGTCAATTACTGCAATCGCTAGCGCAGGCGGCCAGATTACGCCCGCTTCCGTCCAACTCACCGAGGGTGGCTCTGCGACATTTACTATAATTCCAGAGGCAGACTATGAACTGACATCTATCCATGGCTGCAACGGCACACTAGAAGCCGATAAGTACCTAGTTCAAACAGTGGCCGAAAATTGTAAAGTCGAGGCGCAGTTTACGGCGCTACCGCCGGTAATAACCGCATTCGACGTTTACCCCGCGCACCCCAAGCCTGGGGAAAGCGTTTCAATATTCGCATCCTTCGCGCATGGCACCGCAGAAATAGAAGGCGTGGGCGCGATTAGTTCCGAAGAGACTATTCACGTCGGTCAAGTAGCACGCTCAACAACCTTTCGGCTAACTGTGACCGGGCCTGACGGCCAAACTACCAGAGCCAATCGACGCGTCGCAGGATTCCGTCATCTGGCAGCTAATCAGTCGCAATTTATTGCATTAAAAGATGATGGTACCGTCTGGTCCTGGGGCAGCGGTACTAATCCGAAGATATTCAGCAGTCCAACACATACGGCTATTCCCGCTCAAGTCATGGAAGTGGCTGCCAGTGATTACCACGGTTTGGCACTCACCGATACCGGCGATGTGTGGGCCTGGGGCCACCACTACTTTTCTGCAACAGGACAACAAGCCCCAGAATCTTCTGATACACCAATACTAGTTACCGCGTTAAAAGATATTGTGTCAATCTCAGCGGGTGGCATCAGCACGAGCAATAGTTTCGCTATTAAGGCTGACGGCTCGGTTGTGGCTTGGGGAATCAATACCTACGGAGAACTGGGCATTGGTCACACGGACCAAGTAACCTACCCAAGGATAATCCAGAATCTATCCAATATTGTTGAAGTCACTTCCCATACCAATTCAACCTTTGCCATTAGCCAAGCCGGAGAAGTGTGGACGTGGGGTAGAAATGATAGAGGGCAACTTGGTATTGGTCATAAAGAGGCGCAGTTAACACCTATGCGCATTGAAAACTTAACCAATATTGTGGATGTCACTACGTCCTTTCTCACGACCATTGCCGTGTCAAAAGAAGGCAAACTCTGGGGCTGGGGCAGCAACCACCTTGGTGAGCTTCCAGGCCTACCCCAAGGCGAAATCCTCGAACCAACGCCCATCGATCTACCGTTTTTTGTCGCAGAGGTAGAGCGCCAATTTAATCACACGTTAGTTCTGGACGCGGATGGCAGGCTATTCACCTGGGGCAACAACTACCACGGCCAGGCAGGTACTGGCAATACTTCAACAATCGTTACTCAACCCACCGAAATAGCTGCAATTCCGCCAGTTGAAGCTATGGCCACTAGTGGTAATAGCGCGGTTGCAGTTACTCGAGATGGTGAAATCTATGCCTGGGGAGATAACTCTGTAGGACTTGTGGGGGATAAAGCTTCACTGAGCCATTCGACACCACAACTTGTACCCAACTTAGCTCCGCAAAAACTCGCGGCAGGTTATTCTACTTCGTTTGCTCTGCTCACTGACGGCCGTGTGGCTATGTGGGGCGGGGAGTTAGATGATGCCTATGGGACTGGAATTTTAACAAGCATTTCCTTGCCAAGAGTTGTACCAACCTTAACTGACGTTGTTGCTCTCGACACAGGCTGGAGTACAGCCTCTGCACTCAAGTCAGACGGTACCGTTTGGTCTTGGGGGCTTGGTGTTTCGGGCGGACTGGGTAATGATTCTCGGAATTCTTCCTATGTGACACCAGTTCAGGCCAAAGGGTTATACGGCGTAAAAAAGATTGCTCGAGAAGATCACGTTCTTGCATTGGATGAGGCCGGCAAAGTATGGGCCTTCGGCAGAAATAATTCGGGGCAGATTGGCAACAACACAACTGACGACCAACTCTCACCCACGCTCATCAGTGCGCTACCTACTATCAACTCCGTCTTTACAGGTGGCAATTTCAGCATTGCTCTCGACATGCAGGGCAATCTGTGGACATGGGGAGACAATAGCTCGGGTCAGCTGGGTGATGGCACAACAACCAGTCAACTAACCCCCATTAAAAACCCCCATTTAGAGTCGATTGTTGATGTCGCCACTGGGCATGCATTTACCCTGGCACTTAAGGCGGACGGTTCGGTATGGGCTTGGGGAGCAAATGACAGCGGTCAATTGGGAATCGGCGGCACCGAAACCAACCTTGTCCCTGTACAAGTTTCAAACCTGTCAGGTATCAAGAAAATATACGCAAATACTAACCGCTCCTTCGCCCTAGATGACCAAGGTGCCATCTGGGCATGGGGTTTAAATTGCGGGAACACCATTAAGGAAGGCGCAGGCAATCAGTTAACGCCATATAAAATACCCATGGCGGCAAAGGTGACCGAACTGGCCGTTGGCACCTGCCATGTATTAGCCAATATGGATTCACAGCTCTACAGCTGGGGGTCAGACCTCGACGGCGAGCTTGGCCTTGGCAGACCGTTAATATACGCCACACCTCAGCTCGTCGAACCCCTGCGCCTGTGGTAGCCACACCAGGGGCTGTTAGCTCAGCCCCTGGTATTCCTGATTTACGATTGCGGGCCGATATAAACTGCCGCCAATTAAACAAGCCGTCGCCACCAAAAAGCCCACAAAGTGCGGCGGCATGGCGGCCTCGGGCGCGACAAATTCCAGCGCAATCCAACTGCCCACACCAGTCACTAATCCCAGCCCCACCCCAAAACTGCTAGCTTTCTTCCAGTAGATGCCGGCCATCAAGGGCGCCAGGGCCATGACCATAGTGACCTTGTAGGCGTTTTCCACCATGTGGTGAATGGAGGTGGACTGGCCCAGGGAATACAGTGCATAAAATGCCACCAGCACCGCAAAGACCACCACTACCACGCGGGTTAACCACAGAAATTGGCGATCGGAAAAATAGCCCTCGGGCATCAGCTCTTTAATGATATTTTCGGAGATAGTTACCGAGGGCGCTAGCATGGTGCCCGAGGCGGTACTCATAATAACCGACAGCAACGCGCCGTAAAAAATCACCTGCGCGTACAGCGGCAGGTGATTCAAAATCAAATTGGGTAAAATTTCCTGTGGATCTTTATCCAGCAGTTGCGCGGTCATTTGCGGGTCTACAATGAATGCCGAGTAGGCTAAAAAAATCGGCACCGCCGCAAAAAAGAAATAGACCACGCCGCCAACAACCGTGCCCCACACCGCTACGTTTTCATTTTTCGCCGTGTTGGCGCGCTGAAAAATATCCTGCTGGGGCATTGAGCCCAGGGCCATGGTGAGCAGGCCCGCGAGAAAGGTAATCACCGGCACCCACTCAAAGGCGGGCCAGAAATTAAACTTGCCGGCGGCCTGGGCGTGGTCGATCACGGGCCCAATGCCGCCGGTTAAATCCGACACCAGCCAGCCAATCCACAGCAGGCCCAGCACAATCACCACCATCTGAAAGGAGGTGGTAAATGCCACCGACCACATGCCGCCAAACAAGGTGTACAGGGTCACGATAAAGGTGCCCAACAGGATGCCCGTCTGCATGCTCACGGCGCCATCAGTCAACACGCTAAATACCAACCCCAGCGCCACCACCTGAGCCGAGACCCAGCCCAAGTAGGAAGCCGCAATAGCCAGGCTCACCGCAATTTCAATAGACCGGTTATAACGCTGACGGTAATAGTCGCCAATAGTCAACAGATGCATACGGTACAGCGGTCGGGCCAACAAAAGGCCAAACAGCACCAGGCACAAGGTCGTGCCGATGGGATCTGAAATCAGGCCGCCCAGGTCTTCGGCCATGAAGGTTGCCGGTATACCCAACACCGTTTCTGCGCCAAACCAAGTGGCGAACACCATGGCTATAACTACCAGCATGGGCAGACTGCGGCCGGCACTCACATAGTCTTCGGTACTGGAGACCTTGCGAGCGGCGTAGAGCCCCAGGCCCACGGAAATCAACAGATACAGGGCGACAAATTCCAGCAACATGGGCAATTCTCTCGTTATCAGGTGGGTGCAGCCGCCATTCGCCTGGCAGACGGTTAGTCTACCCAAGCGCCCGCGCCAGAACACTCCCCCTTTTGGTTAGAGACCGGGCGCTGGAAACATTGGACAGGGCACACCCACATTCTGGCCTAAAGGCGCCCCCTAGCAGGGCTCAGCTTGCACAAAAATTACTCAAAAGCGAAAATAAGCACACTCGTCTAACCTTTAGGCATGAAATCGCCAAAAGCTGCGTTGGCCGACGTCAACCGTTGCCCGACCACCCAGACCTCCGTCACAAAAGGCTATTGAATGAAGTTTTTGCAACTCTCACCCCAATTTCGCCAATTTGCGCTACTACTGGGCACCTTGTTAGCCCTCTGCTGCCTTGCGGCCCCGAGCCAGGCCCAAGTGAACCACTACAGCGCCTTAATCCAGGCCAACCAGCCCCAATTTGCCGCGCGCTTAGAAACGCCTGGTCAACCGGATGCCGCCGCGCTGCTCGGGCGCACACCTGCCGCCACCATGGAATACCGGATCATTTCCGAACGCATCAGCAATCGCCGCTTTTTTAAACTGCTGGCCGATGCCATCGCCGTCAACAGCGACGCCACGCTGCTCGCCAAAAATGCCGGTTATATCTCGCGCAGCCGCAGTGCCCTGCCTACGGAACTGCAACCCAACGACAGCCTGGTTTTTCAGTTTGACGGCACTAGCCAAGTAACCCTAAGCCTGAACGGCAGCCAACTGGCCAGCTACCCTGCACCGGATTTTTTCCGCATGCTGGTGGCCACCTGGGTGGGCGAAGTGCCCATTTCCAGCCGCTTTAAGCGCCAAATTTTGGGCCAGGAAAGCGCTTCAGAGGAGATTCAGGCGCTCTACGACAGCACCCAGGTTAGCGCCCAACGGCGCCAAGAAGTGGCGGCCCTAGTCAGTGCGGCCACTGCTGTTGTCGCCGCCCCCAAGGCGGCCGAGGTTGCTGCACCGGCAGCCAAAGCCGCGCCCAAGCCCGAGCCAAAGCCCCAGGTAGCCAAAGCGCCAGAGCCGAAGCCGGTACCTAAGGTTGCAGCGCCAGTTGCGAAAACAGAGCCCGCGCCGAAAACAGCACCGAAACCCGCGCCAACGCCCAAAGCCGAACCACAAGCGGCCAAGGCGGCACCTGCAGTCGCTGCACCCGCCGCCGCTGTGGTCGCCGCAGTGCCAGCGGCGGCCAAAACGCCAGTCAAGACTGCCAAGGTCGCCCCACAGCCCGAGCTAACCGAAGAAGAAGAGGCCACCCGCCTACTGGTGCGCCAGGAATACCTGAAAGGCTTAAACCGGGAAATTAATACCCACAAACACATTCCCCAGCGGGCCTTTACCCGCCGCGCAGAGGGCTCGGTGCGCTTGGCACTGGCGCTGGATAAAAACGGCCGCCTGCTGAAGGTGGAAATCGTGGAGCCATCCAAGCACAACATGTTTAACGAACAGGCTCTCGAAGCTGTGGGCAACGCTCAGCCCTTTAGCCCGCCGCCCAGTATTTTGGAGGCCGACCCTTTCGAGTTTGAAACCACGCTCTACTACGATTTGCCGCTCTAATCCCGCAACAGTGGCCAATTCGAATAACCAAGGCGAGCGCACGGCTCGCCTTTTTTGTGCTTAGCGCATGTGCTTCAGGCGTGTCTAGCGCGGACGCCCCACCGGCATGGGTGTTACAAGTACTCCACCCACTGCGCACAACAGGGCCCTACAGGAAAACCCCAATAATAGGGTTTTGCGACGCGAATTTGCGCTCCCGGCCGCACCGGAGTGCCCTCGGGTACGGCCAGATATTCTACGCCGTTACTGGCCCTTAGTGATTGCAGCACCAAGTAGTGGCTCGCCGCTTGCTGGTGCCCCGCCACAACCGTGCGCACCTCAACAACGGTGGTCTGAGGGTGATTGACACCCAGCAACCCCACACAGAACGCTAGGGTAAATGCCAGCCCAGTGCGCTTGGCTGGCCAGCCAATAGTGCCATAAAGAATGCACCAGCCCAGCGTACACACCAGCAACACCAACCCGTAAATAACCACGGCAAACATGGGATTTTGCTGCTGCACAAACACGATGCCATACACCGCCACTCCGCACACCAAGGCCACCAGCATCCAGCGCCAAAAAAGACCGCGCGCAAGCCAATGCATTAACTGCAACAGCGGGTAGCTAAACAAGGAGACAATAATTAGGCCAAATAGCAATGCGGGCATGGCCGCCATACCGGCATAGGTAGACTGCAAAGCTAATAGCGATCCCAAGCTCAGTGTCGGCAACAATAGTACCGCCAGCCAGAGCCGTGGCCCCGCTAAAGGCGCCTTGGCACTGAGCGGTTGAAACATTTGATCAGTCATGGCGAGCTCTGTTTTTATAACCGTGAGCCTGAGGCTTCTCATTACATCAGGCTAGTACAGCGCACCTTTGGTTCAATAGGGCGCGCCGAGTATCTCTAAAATTTCCCGCGTCTTTTCCAGCAATCGAATCAGGCGGCCGTCTATTTCAATGGTGATGCTGCCATCCTTTCCGAGCGGCACCACAACTCGGCCACGGGCATACAAGTCATCGTCCAGCCGATCACCTGGCTCGAGCTTTTTCGCCCATCCCGGTGGCAGCAATTCGCCCCGGTCAACTTTCTTTTGAAGCCCCGGAGGCAGCTCTTGATCATGACCTTTTTTTGCCGTACTGGGTGCACTTAGCACACTCAGGCAAATACCGATTGCAATGGCTTTATAGAACATGTTTTCTGTCTCGTTTATTGGTGTGCATTCATGATTACCGCGCACCGTGAATTCACGGCATATGCTAACGCAGCGACGTTAATAAATCAGAGACTTGTCGCGTACAAATAACACGTCCATGACTATCTCCGGGTTCCAGGCTTTCATAAGACGGCTGCTTTCGCGGCGAATGGCGTCCATGGCCTCGATCGATTCAGGTTTAAAATCGGGCTTAACCAATACATGCACCAGCACGTAGGTGTTGCGCCCGCGCTTGTTTACGCGATACTCCACCAGCTCGTGCGGCACTTCGGCAAAGGTGGGTATCAACCGCTCGCCAATTTCATCCACTACCGCCTCGGGCGGCGCCATGACAATAATTTCCCGCAAGCTGTCGAGAAATACCTTGCCCGGAATGGGCAGCGCCAAGCAAATAATGGCAATCAATAGCAGCGGGTCCACATAAGTGGCATAGGCCGCATAGGCGGTGTGGGTCAGGCCCCAGGCAAAAAGAAAACCCAATAACACCGAGGCACTTAACAAACTGTCTACAAACCACGCCTTAGACTCTACGTTGACCAAGTCTGAGCGGCAATCGCGACCGTACTTGCGCAGCAACAGCGCCACCACAAAACACCCGCTGGTGGCTAGCACGCCGTATACCACCGCCCAACCGTAGGCGGCTTCGGTACCGCCGGCCAGTAAACGCTGGATAGCTTCCACCGCCGCATACACGCATACCACAATGGTGATTAGGGATTTAAACAAATTCAGGGTGGGCTCAAGGGTGGTGTAGCCAAAGTGAAACTGTTCGTCGTCGGGCCGCTCGGCCAGCTTGGCCACGCGCATGGTGAGCAACGCCGTGGCGAAGGAGATCAGCGAGTAAATGCCGTCAAATAGAATCGCATCAGATTTGGTATAGATGGCAAAGCCGAGCGCCAGCACCACAAAAAACACCACGCCCGCCAGCGAAATACGCAGCGCTTTTTGCTCTTTGCGCATCCGTTTTTCTTTTTGCATGATCGCTCCCCTTAAGCAACGTTCCAACTTTAATTTAGAGCAGGCATGTTCCAACCTAGCACTGGTGGCAGCCACCACCAGTCTAGCCGACCCATCCGTCGCAGGCACTGCCCCAATCGTATTAGCCGCTTGCGCGCCACTGCCAGCCGTTGCATGCTAGCCGCGTCGCACCACTGGCCCTTTCCCCGGAGCGCTTTATGGCACACACATTGGCCTTTCCCCCCGAGCCCTTTGGCACACTACTGGGTTACGCACCGGGCCAGGTCCCCATTTACTCGTCGCACTACCCTAGCGCCAACAAGGCCGACTACCCAGACCGCAGCGCCTACAAGAGCGAGCTTGACGGCATCTACATGGGTTACAAGTGGCAATGCGTCGAGTTTGCCCGCCGCTGGCTGTACTGCAATTACGGCTATGTGTTCGACGAGGTTCCCATGGCCTACGACATTTTCGAGTTGCACCACGTCACCCGCCTTGCCGATCAAACGCTGCTGCCGTTGTACGCTTTTGCCAACGGCTGTGCACGCCCACCCGAACCCGGTTGCATGCTCATTTGGTCGCCCGGCGGTGAATTCGATGTCACCGGCCACGTGGCCATTGTCACCGACGTATTTAGCGATCGCATCCGCATTGCCGAGCAAAATGTAGAGCACGCCAAACTGCCGCCCGGCCAACACTGGAACCGGGAACTGCCCCTGCAACGCACGGCCGAGGGCGGCTCTCGGGTAGACGCCACCTACCCCAACACCCAGGTGCTGGGTTGGCTGCTGCAAACGGAAGACCGCCGCCACGCGCAGCCGCGACGCATTCGCGAACCGGCGCTGCTGGCGCTTAACAGCCGGCTTGCCCAGCAGAGCGACAAGCACCAAACCGCCTGGCTGGATACCCAAGACAAAACGCAGGCTGCATTTATCGCAGCCATGGGCGGTCACCGATTGTGCGAAGGCGAATCGCCTGCCGAACAGTACCGTTACTTTCGCCTGTCAGATACCGCCGAACAATTGTTAACGCGCGCCACCGACGAGCTGCATTTGATGTTTCTGCACGCCACTCAGGCGGTGCTCAACGACGATGCGCTGCTGGCACATTTCAATATTCCCCAGTGCCTGTGGCCGCGCCTGAAAAACTCCTGGGCCCAGCGGCGCGGGCAAATGATCACCGGACGCTTCGATTTTTGCCTGTCGGCCAAAGGCTTAAAAGTCTACGAATACAATGCCGATTCCGCCTCTTGTCACACCGAAGCCGGCCTGATTCAAGGCTTGTGGGCCCATCACTTTGGCGTGCACGAAGGGCGCGATGCCGGCGCCCAGTTACAGGCGCGCCTAACCCAGGCATGGGCCCACAGCGGCGTACCGGGCCAACTGCACATACTGCAAGACACCGACGCCGAAGAAACTTACCACGCGCGTTTTATTCAGCGCACGGCCGAAGCCGCCGGGCTTCAATGCAAAGTCATTAAAGGCTTTAGCAGTCTGCGCTGGGCGCCCGATGGCGGCATCCTGGATGCCAATGACCAACGCATCACCCACGTGTGGAAAACCTGGGCCTGGGAAACGGCGCTCGATCAAATTCGCGCCGAGTGCGAAGCGGACGACAGAGCACCGCCACTGCGCACCGGCGACGGCGATCAGCCGCCGCGCCTGGTGGACGTCTTGCTGCGCCCAGAGGTGCAAGTATTCGAACCCTTCTGGACCTTAATACCCAGCAATAAAGCAATCCTGCCCATTCTGTGGCAAATATTTCCCGAGCACCCTTTTCTGCTCAACTCTCAGTTCTCGCTTACCGATGAACTTACACATCAGGGTTACGTGACTAAGCCCATCGCCGGTCGCTGTGGCGATAACATCAGCCTATTCGACAAAGACGACACACTGCTAAAAGAAACCGAAGGCCGCTTTAACCACCAGGAGCAAATCTACCAAGAACTTTGGAAACTGCCCAACATCGACGGCTACCGCACCCAGGTTTGTACCTTTTCCGTGGCCGGTAGATACGGCGGCGCCTGCGTGCGGGTGGATAAATCGCTGATTATTACGACAGCCAGCGATCTACTGCCGCTACGGGTAGTGCCGGATGAGGAATTAGACGACTAAGCGGCCAATGCTGACGGGCTAAAGGTGTCTGGTTTGCCAGTACGAGATATACGTCCGAGGCGCAGCCTATTGCACCTAACTATCACAAAACGATTAGCTTCTTGGATTCACAGCGTATTTATCTGTTAGTGCGCGACTTTTGTGCTTGGACAAATGCCGAATAGACTTAAAATAGCACACAACCAAACTATGGAATCATACTTAGTCAATGAATTAATACTGCCCGACTATCAATCTAAGACGATGAAAAAATTACTACTAACAGTTTCAACATTTATTATTCTAGCTATAGGCGCACTACTTTATATAGCCACCCCATATGTGGCAACACCAAAGTTTATTGTAAAAAATATGGCCAGCACGCCCGTTATAGTTACGGCGCACTGGAGGACGCATACCAAGGACCTTGGCGAACTCGCACCTGACACTAGCATTGAATTCGAAGTTAACGATGAAGCCGCTATGCTATTTAATGCCATACACCCAAACGGTCGGATTTCTGACAGTTCTCCTGGGGTTTACTTTACGTCGGGAACTCTGGTCTATGCGGTTATCACCGACACCGAAATTGAAGTGGCTACACAGCCATAAACAAAATTCAATGTATAAGGAAGCAGTGAGTAGCAGAAGAATAGCCAGTTTTTTCGTTCAAACAACAGGCCAATTCAGCAGAGCCGGTCAACAAAATGACGGACAAAAATTATTGCACCTCTCATCAGCAAGGTGTAATAATCGCCAGGTTTTCCTCGAAGCAAATCAATTAAATTCAATCACTTATAATGGAGCTTTATTGATATGGAATTCTTAAGAGACGGCACAGTTCATGCAGGCTTATTTATCCACGGCTTACTTTGTTTGGGTATTGCAATTGTTTGCTCTCTACTTGCCAAAGACAAAAATAGAAACCTATGGATTGCCGCTGTCACAGGGCTCATTCCTGGCATCAATTATCTTGTTTTAGCCTATTACATAGGCATTTCCAAAATAGAGACCAAGTAACGAACTTTAGGCGTGCCAATATTTTGCGCACGCCTTACCTATCAATCCGAGCTTATCAGTGCACCAAATCCCATCCTGTTTTACTCAGTAAATAGTAATCGCCACCAGGAACTCTAGCGGATTCTCCATGAGATAATTCAGCCGGGCAGTATATATTGATATACTGCCCGGCGAAAATTAGCATGCACCGCTATTCCAAAACCACATTCGAATCAGAGACTCTTTACCCCGTTAAAACAAGGATATCCGCCCGTGCAAAATGTATTGATACTTCTACTATTTGTGACTTGCGCGCCAACCTTAGTCGCACAGCCGTTGTCCGGTGTTTGGGAACTGGCTGCGGGCGAGTATGTCAATGAGCGAGGGATCCTGGTGAATTACCAAACGCTGAATTTGAAATCCACAAAGATTCTGACAGACACCCATTTTAGCTTCACGTCTATGAAAGGCGATGCATTTTGGGCGGCCGGGACGGGCACCTACGCACTCGTTGACGGCCGTTACACCGAGACGTTACAACTCAACTCTTTTGGTCAAAAAGCCGGTAGTACTTTCGAATTTGATACCACCATGGAAACTTCTGACGAAACAATCTTGTGGTACAACGCGCGCTGGCAGAACGGCAAGCGCGTTGAATTTGAGGTGTGGCGAAAGGTACAGTAAATTCGCTTACCACAGGTTTGCCATAAAAAAAGCCGCGCATTAGCGCGGCTTGTGCGTTAAGGCGAAACTCACTAGCCGGTATTGCGCATACCCGCCGCGATGCCGGTCATGGCTACCATCAACGCGCGGTTGCAATCGCTCACTTGGTTGTCGTCGCGATTGGCGCGCACCCGTGCCAGCAATTCAATTTGCAGCAGGTGTAAGGGCACCAAGTAACTTTGACGCACATCCAGCGACTGCTGGCCCCAGGCATCGCGCTCTAGCAAGCGCTCCTGACCCAAAAAGCCGAGCAGCGTTTGGATGTCGCTTTTCAACTGATCGCGCAGTGCGCTGCCCATGGGTCGCAGCGAAGACTCCACCAAACGTTCGTCATAGAGCGCAGAAATGTCGGTGTTGGATTTGCTGTACACCATTTCCATCATCGCCAGGCGCGAGCGGAAAAACGGCCATTCGCTTTGCATGGCTTTTAACAGCGACGCCTTGTCGTCGTCAATCGCCTCGGCCAAGGCCGTGCCGAAACCTAACCAGCTGGGCAGCACTAAGCGATTTTGCGTCCAGGCAAAAATCCACGGAATTGCGCGCAGCGATTCGATACCCCCGCTGGATTTGCGCTTGGCCGGCCGACTGCCCAACGGCAGCTGCGCCAGCTCTTGCTCGGGCGTGGCCTGGCGGAAATAGCGCACAAAGTCCGGCTGCTCGCGCACATAGTGGCGATAGGTTGTACAGGCTTTGGCCGCCATGGAGTCCAGCAGCGCTCGCCACTCGGGCTTGGGCTCTGGCGGAGGCACCAGCAGCGCTTCCAAAATGGCTGACGCATAGAGCGACAGGCTACGCACGGCCAGCTTGGGCATACCGAATTTGTAGCGAATGGTTTCGCCCTGCTCGGTAACACGCAAACCGCCGGCCACGGAACCTGGCGGCTGCGACAAAATAGCACCGTGTGCAGGACCACCGCCCCGGCCAATAGTGCCGCCACGACCGTGGAATAAGGTCAACCGCAGCCCCTCTTGCTGGTGCAGTTTAATCAGCGCGTCCTGGGCCCGGTACTGCGCCCACGAGGCCGCCAACACACCGGCATCTTTTGCGGAATCTGAGTAGCCGATCATCACGTACTGCTGACCGTTGCGACGGTCTTTATAACCCGGCATGGCCAGCAAATCGCGCATAACCTGTTCGGCGTTATCCAGATCGTCCAGGGTTTCAAACAGCGGCGCCACCGGCAGGGGGTTTTGCACGCCACAGGCTTTTTGCAACAGCTCCACCAACAACACGTCGGAGGGCTGACTGGCCATGGAGATAATGTAAATTCCCAACATTTCAGCAGGGGTTTCGGCAATCACGGCCACCGTGTCCAGCACTTCGGCCACGTCGGCCGAGGGCGTCCAGTTGGTGGGAATCAGCGGCCGGCGATTATCCAACTCGGTGCGTAAAAATTGTTGGCGCTCGGTTTCGCTCCACTGCAGGTAGTCGCCTAAACCCAGCTCGCGGGTAAGTTCGCCCAGCACTTCGTCGTGGCGCTCTGAGTGCTGGCGAATATCCAGGCGGATCAAGCCGATACCAAAACACTGAATACGACGAATCACATCCAGCAGGTAGCCGCGTGCAATGCTGGTGAGACCGCAGGCCATTAAACTTCGGTAACACAGGTGCAGCGGCGCCAGTAATTCCTCGGCGCGGGTGAGCAGCGGCGCACGGTTGTCGGGCATGCTGCCGGTTTTATTGAGCGCATCCATTTGCTCAAAGGTGCTGGCCAACAATTTGCGTAGCGGCCGAATAATTTCGCGGTAGGGCTGCTCCGATTGTTTCAAGTGATCGGGCAGTGCATCGATCAACTCGGGGCTGGCCTCCATCATGGAAAGCTCCATGGACAGCTGCTCCAGGTCGCGACCGTACAGCTCTGCACCCTTGGCGCGCGACATGGCGATCACCTGGCGCGTCAGCTTGGCGGTAACAAAAGGGTTGCCGTCGCGGTCGCCGCCCATCCAGGAGCTGATGTGCACGGGCGCCGCCTCCAGGGGCAGGGGCGCGCCGGTAAATTGCTCGGACTGCGCGTCCAGGTCGCGCAAAAATTTGGGCAGTGCGCTCCACAAGGAGTCTTCAATAACCGCTAATCCCCAAGACGCCTCGTCCACCGGCGTGGGTCGAACACGGCGAATAGAGTTGGTGTGCCAATCCTGCGCCATCAGCTCTTGAATGCGGCGCGTATCGGCCTCTTCGCCGCGGCGCAACTGCGCTTCGATTTTGCGGTATTTGTGAATCAGGGTGCGGCGGGTCACTTCCGTGGGGTGTGCGGTGAGCACCAGGTCAATTTTTAAGGCCGCCACGGCAGCGGCGAAATCGGCTTTTGCCCAGCGCTTGCCCTCAAACTGCTCGCGCAAACTGGCGAAGGGGTCGGGCCTGTCGATAATCGCGCGCGCCTCGTCAGACACGGTATAAATTTGCTCGGCAATGTTGGCCATGTTCAAGAACTGGCTGAAGGCGCGGGCAATGGTCAACAGGGTTTCGTCATCGGCATCACCCACCTTTGCCATCAAGGCTTTCAGCGCCGCTTGATCGCCGGCGTCTATCGCCTTGCCCTGCAGGCGAATGGCCTCGATCAATGCCAGACAATCCTGGCCTTTGTCTTCGGCGATGGTTTGCCCTAAAAGGCTACCCAGCGCCTTCACTTGATTGCGCAATGCGCTCATCGTTTACTCCTGCGAATCTTGCGATTCTATCCTGTGAACTGTAGCGCTCTCTGACGGAGCTTTGGGGATGGGAATGGATGCACCTTCCATTCTGCGCACGGGGCGCGGCGGCCATTGTACCAGCGCGCGCGCCAGATCGCATGGCCAGCCGCACAAGCCCGGCTGGTACCGGGCGTCTGGGTTGAGTAAACTTGCGCCCTCACACAAGAGCCTGCCTATGACCCGCGCCAACTGCCAAGACTACCGCCGCCTGTTTCTAGAGGATGTGCCACTGATGGACGTGCGCGCGCCGGTGGAATTCAGCAAGGGCGCTTTTCCGCAGTCGGTGAATATTCCGTTGCTGGACGACGAGCAGCGCGCCAGCGTGGGCACCCGCTACAAAGAGCAGGGCCAAGACGCCGCCATCGACCTGGGCTGGCAGCTGGCCACTCCCGAGATCAAGGCCGCGCGCACCCAGGCCTGGCTGGCGCACGTGCAGCAGCATCCCAACGGTTACCTTTATTGTTTTCGGGGCGGGTTGCGCTCGCGACTGTCGCAGCAGTTGTTGCGCGAGGCCGGCGTGGATTACCCGCTGGTGGAGGGCGGCTACAAGGCGCTGCGCCGGTTTTTAATCGACGCACTGGAGGCCAACAGCCTGCGGGCGCCCTTAGTGTTAGTGAGCGGTCGCACCGGCAGCGGCAAAACCCTGCTGCTCAAGCAAATTCATCGGCACATCGATCTAGAAGGCCTGGCCCGCCATCGCGGCAGCGCCTTTGGCCGTCAAGTCGAGCCACAGCCCACTCAAATAGACTTTGAAAACGCGCTTAGCATCGCGCTGCTAAAAGCTCTGGATTGCTCGCCCGAGCAGCCGCTGTTTGTGGAGGACGAGGGCAAGCTGATTGGCCGGGTGTCGATGCCGCTGACCTTTAAGGCGCGCATGGAGCAGGCGCCCTTGGCCGTGCTGGAAACCCCGCTGGAAACCCGAATTGAGATCGCCCTGGCCGATTATGTCACCGATGCCTGGCCGCTGTATCTGGCGCACCATAAAGGCAATCACGCCGCCGCAGAAACAGCCTTCAGAGCGCAGATACTGGATAACCTGGCCCGTATTCGCAAGCGCCTGGGGCCGGAAAAATACGAGCGGCTGGCAGGCCAGTTTGGCGCGGCACTGAATCAGTTTTTTAGCAATGGCGACGCCAGCCAGTTTCGGCCCGGCATCGAAATGCTGCTCACCGAATATTACGACCCCATGTACGACTACCAGAAAGGGCTGCGCAAGGGTCGCGAAATTTTTCGGGGCGATGCGCGCGCCTATACCGAGTGGGCCAACGAATTTATCACTGCGGGAGATTTCGCCCGCTAACCAAATCCACCTTACCCTCAACCCCAAGCAAGGAGAAAGTCCCGTGCGGTTATTGACTGCTGTAGCAGCGCTGCTCGTTTCTCTTGGCGTTTTTGCTGCCGAGAAGCCACAGCCACAATTTACGTTTACTGCCATTCCCGACCAAAACGAGGCGCAACTGCGCGAGCGCTTTGGCAAAATGGCCGATTATTTAAGCACCCAACTCGGTCTGCCGGTGGCCTACATTCCGGTGAAAAGCTACCCCGCGGCCATCACCGCTTTTCGCAATAACCAGGTGCAATTGGCCTGGTTCGGCGGCCTGTCAGGCGTGCAGGCGCGCGCGCTGGTGCCCGGCTCTGTCGCATTGGCGCAAGGCCATGAAGATCAGTTTTTTAAAAGCTATTTTATTGCCCACAAAAGTGCGGGCCTGAAACCCGGCGCGCAGCTGTCCGATGCCCTGCGCGGTAAAACTTTTACCTTCGGCGCCAAGGGTTCGACCTCTGGCCGGCTGATGCCCGAATTCTATCTGCGCGAAGCGTTTAACACCGCGCCCGAAGCGCTGTTTAAGCGCGTGGGATTCAGCGGCGATCACTCGCGCACCTTGGCGCTGGTGCAATCCGGCGCCTATCAAGTGGGCGCGCTTAACTACGCCGTTTGGGATCAAGCCGTGGCCAAAGGCGAAGTCGACCTCGATCAAGTACAGGTTATCTGGACCACCCCCAGCTACCCCGACTACCAGTGGAGCGCGCGCGGCGATTTAGACGCGCAATTTGGCGCAGGCTTTACCCACAAGCTGCGCCAGGCGCTGCTCACCCTAGACGACGCCGAGTTACTGGCCAGCTTTCCGCGCCAGCGCTTTGTGCCCGCCGACAACGCCGTCTATGCACCCATCGAGGCCACCGCCAAAGCCATTGGCCTGATGCAGGACTGGTAACGCCAAGTGCTCACCCTTAAAGCGGACGCCCTGGGCTATGGGCGTCTGCCGCAACAGGCCCCGGTGCTGGTGGATCTGCACCTGCACATTCGCGCCGGCGAGCGGGTGGCCGTGCTGGGCAAAAGCGGGAGCGGCAAGTCCACACTGCTGGCGCAGCTGCGCAGCCTGGCGCCCGATCAGGCGGCCTGGTGCCCCCAACAGCCCGCGTTAGTGCCGCAACTCAGCGCCTTTCACAACATTTACAGTGGCGGCCTGCAGCGACAGTGGGCACTCACCAACCTGCGCAATCTGATCTACCCAAGCCAGCGCTGCCGACAGGAAATTGCGGCCATTGCCAGCCACTTGGGGCTAACCGAGTGCCAGTGGCGCAAGGCCGGCGAACTCTCCGGCGGTCAGCAGCAGCGGGTGGGCATTGGCCGCGCCGTCTACCAACAGCGACCACTATTGTTGGCCGATGAGCCGGTGTCGGCCCTGGACGCCAACCAGGGCAATGCGCTGCTCAGTTGGCTATTGGCGCGCCACCCTACCGCCGTACTGGCCCTGCACCAGGTCGATTTGGCGCTGGCTCACTGCCAGCGCATTATCGGCCTGGCCGACGGCAGGGTGGCGATTGATGCGCCGGCGCACAGTCTGTCGGCCGATCAATTGGCGTGTCTGTACCAGTAGCCCGCAGCCCTCGCCTGGGTCTGCGGCGTGTCAGCGGGTATTTTGCGGCCCTGGGCCTGATCTGTCTGTGCTTTGCCGATCTAGAGCTGGCCCAAGTAGACCCGGGCCGGGAGCTGCGCGCGCTGCTGTGGGGCTTTGCCCAGCCGCGCATTCCCAACCTGGCGGCCTACGGCGAGGCGCTACTTTATACGCTCGCCTTTGCACTGCAGGCCATTGCTCTGGCTGCCCTGGCCGGCTTTGTGCTCGCCCTGGGCTACCGGCGGCGCTGGGTGCGGCTGCTGGCCGCCGGCCTGCGCTCGGTACACGAAGTGTTTTGGGCGCTGTTGTTTATACAAGTGTTGGGACTCACCAGCCTGGCTGGTTTGCTGGCACTGCTGCTGCCCTACACCGGCACTCTGGCAAAAATTTACGGCGAACAGCTGGAGGAGATAGACCCGCGACCTGCCCAGGCCCTGGCTCAGCCGCACAGCTTTAGCAGCTTTTTCTACGGGCGCCTGCCTCTGGTGTGGGCCGGTCTGTGCCACTACACCCGCTACCGGCTCGAGTGCGCCCTGCGCTCGTCCATTGTGCTGGGTTTTATCGGCCTGCCCACCCTGGGTTTTCTACTGGAAACGGCGCTGCGCCAAGGCCAGTACGACGAGGCGGCAGCGCTGATTTACGGCTTGATCGCTCTGGTGATCAGCCTGCGATTTTGGACCAAGCCCTGGCTGCTGGTCTGCTTGGTACCGCTGCTGTTCTACTGGGTCCCGGTCACCGGCCACTGGCAGCCGGGCCTGTTGTCGCAATTTTTACAGGACCTGGTGCCCGCGCCCTGGCGTTTACCGCTGACCGAGGCCCAGGCCAGCCACTGGTGGTCGCAGTTGTGGTCGGCGCAGCTGCTGCCGGGCGCTGCCAACACGCTGGTGTTGGCGCAAATTGCCGTGGTGGCCACCGGGCTGTTCAGCCTGGCCTGCCTGCCGCTTAACAGCCGGCACTTCGCCCGAGGCGCGCGCCGGCAGTTGGGCGATGGCCTGCTGGTGGTGTTGCGCACGCTGCCCGAGTACCTGCTCAATTTCCTGGGCCTGATTGTGCTGGGGCCCTCCATGCTACCCGCTATTATTGCCATGACCCTGCACAACGGCGCCATTATTGCGCACCTGTTGGGCGCCCACAGCGACGCCCTGCCGGCACCGGCGTTCCAAGCGCGCGGCCTTAACCGCTACGCATTTTTCCTGCTGCCCAATCTGTACCGCCAGTTTGTGGCTTACGTCTTGTACCGCTGGGAAATTATCATGCGCGAAACGGCCATGCTCGGCCTACTGGGAGTACCCTCGCTGGGTTTTTACATCGATTCGGCCTTCGAGGCCCTTAATTTTGATCAGGCGCTACTGCTAATTTTGGCCTCGAGCCTCATGACCATGGGCGCCGACGCCCTGGCACACCATTTACGCCACCGCCTGCAACTGCATACCACACCGGAAACTCAGTGACCGTTTTCAGTCATAAGTACCAACCGTTTGTGATGAAGTTCACACTCTTCACTTAGGCGAGTGTGATCTAATCGACCCACGCGGTGATCCCGCATACCTCCATTTACCCGTCCTCCCTTAACCCATCGGGATGACAAGCCAGTCAATGAAGACGCAATAAAAAGAAGGTGACTCTGCTATGTCTGTTCAGCTGTTGGAAACCGACGCAGGGGAAAAGGAAGTCCGCTTTGCCAGCCGACAGGAGTCGGCCTACCCCCATTTGATGCGCCTGTGTATGGACTTTAATTTTCGCGTGCGCCAATGCGACGCACACCTATACCAGCTCATGCCGGACCAGCACCACAGCCCCATTACACCTGCCTTTAGCAAGCTGGAATCGCTTGAGGCCCACGTGCGCCAACACATGGTGGACATACTGCACAACTACCTGTGTGGCGAGCAGGACACTACCCACTAGCGGGCGATACTTACAGCACTGGCTGAGGCTATAATCGCCGCCATGAATCAACCCCAACTTCAAGATCTGGTGCTGCTGGGCGGTGGCCACAGCCATGCGCTCGCGATTGCCCGCTGGCGCATGCAGCCTTTGCCCGGCGTGCGTCTAACACTGATTTCGCCCGAGCCACACACCCCCTATTCCGGCATGTTGCCAGGGCTGATCGCCGGTCACTACCGGTTTGACGACGCCCATATCGATCTGGATCGCCTGTGCGCGGCAGCGGGCGTGCGCTTTATTCGCGCCCGCGCCACGGGTTTGGATCTGCAAGCTGGCACCGTTTTGCTAGATGGCCGGCCGGGCCTGGGCTTTGACCGGCTGTCCATCAATATCGGTGCCACGCCGTCGCTGGCGGTGCCGGGCGCAGCCGAGCAGGCCACTGCGGTCAAACCCATCAGCCAATTTTACCCACACTGGCAAAAACTAGAGGCCCAGTTGGCCGACCAACCAAATGCCCGCATCGCCCTGGTGGGCGGCGGTGCGGCGGCAGTAGAGTTGGCCGCCGCCTTTCGGGCTCGGGCACCGCGCGCGGCCATCGCACTCTACTTTGCCGAGGAAGCGCCCCTGTCGGGCTACCCCGCGGGCTTTCGAAGACGGCTGGCCCGCGAGCTGGATGCGCTCAATATCGAACTGAACGGCCGCTGCAGCATCACGCAAGTCACCGCCGGCCAACTGCACACGGACCGCAAACAGTTCCCCTTCGATCAGCTATTTTGGTGCACGCAGGCCAGCGCGCCCGAGTGGCTCAAACACACCGGGCTGGAACTGGATAGCCAGGGCTTTATTGCCGTAAGCGCACAACTGCAGACCAGCGATCCCCGAGTGTTTGCCGCCGGTGATATCGCCAGCCTCACCGGCCAACCCCGCCCCAAGGCCGGGGTCTTTGCCGTGCGCGAGGCGCCCGTGTTACTGCACAACTTGCGCGCCCACTTGCTGGGCCAACCGCTGCGACGGTTTCGCGCCCAAAAAGCCTTTTTGAGCTTGCTGTCGCTGGCCGACGGTCGAGCGCTGGCGAGCCGTGCCGGAGGCTGGATGCCCACCCTGGCCGGACGCTGGGTCTGGCGCTGGAAAGATCGCATCGATCGGCGCTTTATGGAAAAGTTTCACTCGCTGTCCCCCATGCCAGCACAAGCTACCGCAAGCCCGGACCCGGCACTTTGGGGCGCTGAAACCCCGCCCCTCAGCACCCACGCCATGCGCTGCGGCGGCTGCGGCGCCAAGGTGGGAGCGGATGTCCTGTCGCAGGTGGTGCAGGCACTGGACACTGTACAGCGCCCGGATGTGGTGATCGGCCTGAACGACCCAGACGATGCCGCCGCCCTGCAGCTGCCCGTGGACCAGCTGCTGGTGCAGAGCGTAGACCAATTCCGAGCGCTACTGGACGACCCCTTTGTGCAGGGCCAGGTGTCGGCGCTTCATGCGCTGAGCGACCTGTTCGCCATGCATGCCAGCCCGCAGAGCGCGCAGGCGCTAGTCACGCTGCCCTATGCGCGCAACGCTCTGCAGGCCCGGGATCTGCTACAACTGATGAGCGGCGCACTGCAGGTGCTCAACGAATTCAATTGCCAGCTCACCGGCGGGCACACCAGCGAAGGCGCGGAACTTACTATGGGTCTGGTGGTGAATGGGCTGGCCAAAGGCAGTTTGCTCACGAAAGCCGGGCTGGCCGAAGGCGACCGCCTGATATTGACCAAACCGCTGGGCACCGGCTGTCTGTTTGCCGCCCGCAGCCAGGTCGCCACTCGGGGCCGCTGGATCAGCGCGGCCGTGGCCAACATGTTGCAACCTAATGGCGCGGCAGCGACGCTGTTGCAAACCGCCGGCGCGCGCGCCTGCACAGATGTTACAGGCTTTGGGTTAGTGGGCCATTTGGCGGAAATGTTGCGCGCCAGCAAGCTCTCGGCCGAGCTGAACCTCAACCAGATTGCCGCCCTGCCCGGCGCCCTACATTGCCTGGCAAACGGCTGGGTCAGCAGCTTGCAGGTACAAAATTTGCGGCTGCAGAGCGCCATTGCCGAGCCCCAGACCTGGCAAACACACCCCCGCTACGCGCTGCTTTTTGATCCGCAAACCAGCGGCGGTCTGCTGGCGGGAGTACCAGCTCAGGCCACACCCCAGTTGCTGGCGGATCTGCGCGCCGCCGGCTATCGCGCCTGCGACATTGGCCGCGTGACCGCCGCAAAAGCTGCGCTAATTCGCCTGCAGGATGCACAGACCAATGGAACTTAGCGCCGTGGGTACACTCTAAACAGCAACGCCCCGAAGGAGTTGTATCGTTGCGCCCACTGCTCTGTTTAGTTGTCTGCTCATTGAGCCTGCTCGCCAGCGCCGCATTGCAGGCGCAACAGCGCGTGACCAGTCAGGCGCCCAATTGGCTGTTGAGCGATAGCGCGGGCGAGTATGTGTCTTTCTACGAGGACAGCGGTAAGCAGGCGAGTTTATTGTTGTTTTGGACGCCGGCCTGCGGCCGCGCCTGCTTGGCGCAGATGCAAAGGTTGCAGCAAGAAGCGCTGGAGTCCGACGTGAAACCCTACCTGCTGTTAGTGTCGGCGCACGCCCCCGGCTCGGCCCTGCCCGAACTACCGAGCGCCCTGGCACCACTGTTTAACGCGCAGGCCGTGGGCCGCCATTACGGCGTGCGCGGCCAGCCCACCTGGGTGCTGGTCAACGCGGAAAAAACCGTGGTGCAAACGGCGCGCTTTAACGCCGACACGCCCACAATTAGCCAGTTGTTACAATCGACGCGGTAAATTGCACAGCGTCCATAGGCGCGCAATAACCCCCGCCCAATACCCTGGCAACGGGCGAAAACGAGTTATAGCTGTGATAAAACAAAAGGCGGATGGCGGCCGGCGGTACCGCCAAGGTCTGCAATTTGGGGACAACAGCGGGCCCCACTCGGCCCGGCAAACTTAACCCAACTCTTCTTCCAGATCTTCCAGTAAATCCAGCGGCTCTTCTTCGGCGCCTTCCAGATCCTCGTTCCAATTGACACCGACGATGATCACGTCTTCGTGCATGCCGGGCAGCCAATCATCTAAAAATTCTTCCAGATCGATGGCCACCGGTTTGTAAACATCCCATTCGTCCACGCACACAGCTTGCGCCAGCGCCTGGCTGGACCAGAAGGGCATGACATCGGTTTCTTCGTGGCGCAGCGAAGGGCAGACGGCAAAACCGTCGTCGCTTTCCAAAGCCCAGACAATACCTTGCTCGACCACTTCGACCACAAAGCGGTCGTAGTTTTCATCAAAATCTTCGCTGAGTTCGGTCATAGCGCGCTGCCTTTGCTGCTGGGTTTAGGTGCGCGGCTACTATAACTGATGCCGGCGACCTTGGCACAACCATTTACATACACAAACGGTGGCCCTGGTTTTTCAACCAGCGCCGGGCCGCCAAGTAGTCCGGGCAAAGTACCGCCACCTGCGACCAAAATGCCGCGCTGTGGTTGGGGTGGCGCAAATGGCTCACTTCGTGGGCCACAAGATAGTCCACGATTGCCATGGGCGCCTGCACTATCAGCCAGTTGTATTGCAGCTGACCGCGACTCGTGCAATGGCCCCACTTGGACCGGGTGTATTTGACCTTCACCTCCGCCACCGTCAACCCACACTGCGCCGCTAGCGCCTGGCTTTTGCCGGACAACAGGGCCAGCGCCTGTTGCTGATACCAGCGACACAGGGCGTCTTGCGCGCGCGCAGCTTGTGGCCGTCGGCCGCGGCGCGATAGCGTAATCTGCAAGACTTCGCCAGATAGCTGCACATCGGTGCGGTTGCCCAAGGTTATTTCCAGCGGGTAATCCCTGCCCAAATAGGGCATGCACGCACCGGATTCATAGCGGTGCTCGGGTCGGTCGCCAAAACGCGCGCGCGCCTCTGCCAAGCGGCGCTGCAACCACTGATGCTTAGGTGCCAATAGCGTTAATATATCGGCGCGGCTGATTGATGCCGGCGCGTTCACCTGAATGCGATCGGGGTAAAAGCGCAGCCCCAAGGTCCTGCGGCGCGTCGAGTGCTTAATTTGCAGCTGCGAGGCTATGGATTCAGGCAGGCTCACGCGCGCCCGTGCGGCACCACCGCCATGGTTAATCGAGAAATACAGGTCAGACGACCGCGGTCGTCCACCAGCTCAATTTCCCACACCTGCGACGTGCGCCCCAGGTATTTTGCGCGCGCTGTGCCCGTTACCTTTCCTGCGCGCACACCGCGCACGTGGTTGGCATTAATTTCCTGGCCGACGCAAAAATACTGGCTGGTGTCCACCGCCATATTGGCCGCCATCGAGCCCAGGGTTTCCGCCAGCGCCACGTTGACACCGCCGTGGACCAAGCCCATGGGTTGCACCGTGCGCTCGTTGACGGGCAGAGTGCCACGCAAGTAATCGGGGCCCACTTCGGTCACTTCAATACCCAAGAATTCAGCGGCGGTTTTTTTGCCCAGCTCGTTCAGCTGCGCCGGTGTTGCGGGGCTTTTCCAAAGGGTGTCTGTCATCATCCGAACCTGTGATCGGCCACAAAGGGATTGCTTTTTCGCTCGGCGCCAATGGTCGACATAGGGCCGTGGCCCGGCACAAAATGCACATCGTCGCCCAGCGGCCAGAGTTTATCGCGAATGGCGCGAATCAGTGTAGGGTGATCGCCGCGCGGGAAGTCGGTGCGGCCAATGGAGCCGGCAAAAAGCACATCGCCCACCCAGGCCAATTTGCGGCCGGCGTGGAAAAAAACCACATGCCCCGGAGTGTGCCCAGGGCAAAATAAGACATCGAGCGACTCCTTGCCCACCTGCACCTGCTGGCCCTCTTCGAGCCAGCGGTCGGGCTGAAAAT